>CAIMMO010000216.1 GCA_903842595.1 uncultured Alphaproteobacteria bacterium | reverse complement strand
GGTTCGAATCCCGCCGCTCCGACCATTCAGCTTCGGCAGACCGGTAACCGGTTTATCAGGGCGGTTAGCTCAGCTGGCAGAGCGCCTGCTTTACACGCAGGATGTCGGCGGTTCGATCCCGTCACCGCCCACCAGCCTTTGTGCGAAGGCGTCACGCGGCGGCGCGGACCGCGTCGAGTCGCAGCTTCAGGTTTGTGAGATCCGCGAGCAGGGACTCGAGCCGGGACTTCGCGGATGAAGATGCCCGCATCCCCTGCGCATGAAAGTCGCCGCGTTCTGCTGCGTCGCGCACGGCATCCTGTAGGTCGCGCACGGATGCGCCCGTGTCGGCTTCGACGGCAGCGCAGGCGTGCTCTTCGGCTTCGTCAGCCTGTGCAGCACCCGGCCCATCGCCCAGCACCTTGACGGCGCCACGTATGGTGAGCCCCTGCATATGGAGCAAGCTCTGGAGCTGGCGAAGCAATTCCATGTCTTCCGGCCGATAGTAGCGGCGGCCGTCCGGACGCTTCATCGGGCGGAGGTTGTCGAACTTGGTTTCCCAGAAACGAAGAACATGGGTCTTGAGACCAAGCTCCGTGGCGGCCTCGCCGATCGTGCGGAAGGCTTCCGCGCTCTTGGCGAAGATCGCCTCGGATTCAGCTTCCGCAAAGTCAGCCGCCGAATCCGACTCCGAAGCTATTTCGGCCTGCGATGTGATGGACATCAGTCTCTCCGGGTCGTCATCGCTGCTTCGACCCTCTGCCGCAGCAGCGGAGAGGGCTTGAACGACACCACCCGTCTTGCAGAAATCGGAGCCTCTTCGCCGGTCTTGGGATTGCGACCGACGCGGGCTTTTTTCCGACGCACGACAAAATTGCCGAAACGCGCGAACTTCACATCCTCGTCGCGCTCGAGCTCGGAACACACAAGCTCGAGCACGCGCTCGAGAAAACTGCTGGAATCCTGCTTTGTCAGCCCGACCTTCTGCACAAGGCGGTCCACGATGTCTGCGCGTGTCAGCGTGTTCTCGGGCACTGCGGCGACTCCGATCTTGATGCAGAGCGTAGCGTCGGGAATCTAGAATGTTAAGGGCCAGATTCCCAAATACCGAACAATTTCATCTGTTTACAGGTTGTTAGGCAATGGAGCGCGAGACGCTCAATTTCGCCCGATCAAACGCGGATAAGCGCCGCCCCCCATGCGAGACCACCGCCGATGGCCTCGATCAACACCAGGTCGCCCGGCTTTACCCGGCCATCCTCGGTGGCGGCGGCCAGAGCGAGCGGCACCGAAGCAGCCGAGGTGTTGCCATGCTCGGCCACGGTCGAGACAACCTTTTGCTCGTCCAGGCCAAGCCTCTCGGCGACAGCGGAAAGGATGCGCTGGTTGGCCTGATGCGGAACGAACCAGTCGATATCACTGATCTGCAACCCGGCCTGGCCCACGGCGGCGCGGACGCTTTCGGAAATCTTGCCAACGGCGTGCTTGAACACCTGGTTGCCCACCATGCGGAGGTGGCCGACGGTCTGGGTGGTCGATGGGCCGCCATCAACATAGAGCAGGTCCTTGAAGCGACCGTCTGTGCGGAGGTGGATTCCCTTAACGCCGCGGTCGCCAGCCTGCGCCTTTGGTTGGCGCTCCAGGACCACGGCCCCGGCACCATCGCCGAAAAGCACGCAGGTCGAGCGGTCCGACCAGTCGAGGATGCGCGAAAATGTCTCTGCGCCAATCACGAGGGCGCGTTCGAACTGTCCGCGCACGAGGAAGTTGTCGGCGGTCGCGATGGCGAATACGAAGCCCGAGCACACCGCCTGCAGGTCGAAGCCTGCGCCACGTGTGATGCCGAGCTTCTGCTGGATGACCGTGGCTGTCGACGGAAAGGTGTAATCCGGCGTCGCCGTGGCGACGACGATCAAGTCGATGTCGTCGGGCGCCAGTCCTGCCGCATCAAGCGCCTTGCGCGCGGCGGCGACGCCGAGGTCGGATGTCGTCTCGCCATCGGCTGCGATGTGGCGCTTCCGGATGCCCGTCCGCGCCGCAATCCACTCGTCAGTCGTGTCGACCATCTTCGCGAGGTCGTCGTTGGTCAGCACCTTGCTGGGAAGGTGCCCTCCAACGCCGCGCAAAACAGATACGAACTCGGTCACGTGGATGTCCTGTTACTGCGCGGCCTGCTCGGCCGGAGTGGGCGGTGGCGATGCCGGCGCGAGGCGGCGCAGGTTCTCCTCCACCTCCGTGCGGAAGCCGCTTTCGCCCATGCCCGCAGCGACTTTGATCGCCTGCGCGAATCCTACGGAGTCTGTGCCGCCATGGCTTTTTACCACGACCCCGTTCAAGCCAAGGAACACGGCGCCATTTACCTTGCGCGGATCCATTTTGCTGCGGAACTGTTTCAGCGCCGGCATCGCCAGCGCGGCGCCCAGCATTGCCAAAGGTCCGGACTTCAAGGCGTCCTTCAGCATGTCCGAGATCATCTTCGCGATGCCCTCAGCAGTCTTCAGCGCGATGTTCCCGGTAAAGCCATCGGTGACGATCACGTCGATGTCTGCCGAGCCGATTTTGTCGGCTTCTATAAAGCCTCGGAAGTCGATCGGCAGATTCGAGGTGCGCAGCAGGCGGGCGGCCTCGCGGATCGACTCGTGACCTTTGAGTTCTTCCTCGCCGATGTTCAGCAGAGCGACCTTCGGATTCTGGACGCCGTTCACCGCTCGCGCGAAGGCCACACCCATGATCGCGAACTCGACAAGCTGTTCGGCATCAGCGGCGATGTCGGCGCCGAGGTCGAGCATGGCGGTTACACCCTTGCGGGTCGGCCAACTGGCGACGAGCGCAGGGCGGTGAACCCCTTCCACCTTGCGCAGGATGAACATCGACAACGCCATCAGCGCGCCCGTGTTACCGGCGGACACAGCAGCAATCGCCTCCCCGCTTTTCACGGACTCGATGGCGTTCCACATGGACGTGCCCTTGCCCTGCCGAAGCATCTGGCTGGGCTTGGCGTCCATCGCCACGCTCTTTTCGGTATGGCGGATGGTGACGCGCGGCGCCGCAGTCGGTGCCTTTTCTAGCAACGGCTTCAGCTGGGCTTCGTCCCCGTGGATCAGGAACCGAAGATCGGGATGTGACTGCGCAAAGTGCTCCAGCCCCTCGACAACGATACGGGGCGCGTGGTCGCCGCCCATCCCGTCGATGGATATGAACTTCACGTCAGCCATGTCCGCCGGAGCGCTCCAACATGGCTGATGCGGCCGGAATCGGCCCAAGCCAACCATGACTCGTTGGGTCTAATACCACGAGCCGGGGGAGGTAACAGGCCCTGTCGAACGCGTCGCTGCGACATCGTCCACTGCCCTGACTTTAGCTGGAATCAGGACAATCTGGGCCAGTTCAACTCGCCAGACAGGAGCTGCGCGTCGGTGTGACGTTTCAACGTTTCCTCGACTGACTTCACATAGCGGACGAACCGGTCGGTCTGGCCTTCGGACACACCCAGATTGCGCCTCAGCGATTGTTGCAATTCCCCAGCGGCGGCGGCGTCGGCAAGGGCCTCGTCATAGGCCTTGGCGCGGCCGTAGAAGGCCTCGCCCATCTTCCGGATCTTCTTGCCGACGCTGAGGTCGCCGGTGCCGATATCGCGCAGGGCCTCGTCGAATCCATCGAAAAGTGCATCGAAAACCTCCTGCGAGAGCGCCTTCCCCGCCTGCCCCGCCTCCCGCAGGCGGCGGAAAACAAGTGTCCCATGCAGGCATGTGACCTCGAAACGGCCGGAAAAGTTGTCACGGGCGCCTCCCTCGAAATAGAAGTCCGGGCGTAGCGCCTGCGCCTGGATGGACTGGTGCAGCCGGTCGACCGCCCAGCGGTTTTTCTTGGGTTGGAACCAGTTGCCGAGAGCCATTCACGTCCTCCAGACGAGGGCCGACCCTATCAGGGTTCGCGCGGGGTGGAAGTTGCTGCCGTTATGGTGGCGCCTGCCAGCCTTGCCAAGCTGCGCGGGCTGCCTGTACCTACCCCACTTGTTCCGGAGTTTTCTGCATGGCCCTCAAGCGTACCCGGCTTGGCCTTCTTGTTGCGACCGTCGCCGCAGCCACCGTGATGGCCGGTTGCACCGCCACGCGTGACTTCCACGGCTATGTGCCCGACCAGGCCTTCCCGGAAGACGTGAAGCCGGATGTCGATACACGCTCGACCGTTCTTGCCCGACTGGGAACGCCGTCCACCACTTCGCTGTTCAATCAGGCTGGCGAAGCCAAGGTCGCGCCCGGCAAGGAAAAGCTCTGGGTCTACATGTCATCGACCCGTGAATTGCTGGCTTTCTACTATCCGAAAGTCGTACAGCGTTCGATCATCGCGATCCAGTTCGATGAGGAGGACGTCGTCTCCGACGTGCTGATCTACGACGCGGAGGATGGCCGCGTTCTCGACTACTCCTCGCGCATCACGCCGACACGCGGCCGCGAACTGGGGATTCTTGAGCAGCTGTTCGGAACACTCGGCAGCCTGCGCAACCAGCTACCCGGCATGCAGAATCCGGACAACCGCCAGCCCGGCGACAACCCTGGCGGCCGCCAGTAGTCTTTGATCAGGTGCGGCTGGCGATCTGCGTGAAGGTCATCGTCACCAACGCATCCTTTTCGCCGACCACGGCATTCGCCGCTTTGAGGCATTCGGCGGCGGCGGCGTTTTCGTCGAGCTTCTTGAAATCGCCTTTGGCGTGAAGGCTGATCTTGTGTGACGCCTTAACAATGGCGTCGCGGATGAAGTGCTGCTGCTCGCGATACTTCCAGACGTCCTTGCCGGGGCCGGCAAGCATGCGGGCGCTGATGAACAGGTAGTTCTTGAGCTTCCGCTTTTCGTCGAACACCGGAAACACCATGCCGCCCAGTTCAACCGAGCGGGCGATATCGGCCTCGCTTGTTTCATCAGGAGCCGCTCCTTGGTCCTGCGCGTGGGCGGGCGCGGTGGCGGCGACTGCCACGGCGGCGGTGGTCAAGGAAGCAGCGGCAAGTAGATCACGACGGGAGATACGCATTCAGGAAGTCTGCTGCGCAATGGTTTAGGGTGCGTTTACGATTGGGCCGGATCGCGAAAATGCCGCCAGCCGGCTGCCTCGAACTTCAGGGGCTGATTGTATGCGTCGAGCACGAACACGCCCTCGCCCGCCGTCACAACGCCTATGCGGGTCAATTTCGTGCCGCTGCTTCTCATCGCTTTCCGCGCGGCCTGCGGGGCGGTGAAAAGCGTCTGGTAGTCGTCCCCGCCCGTCAGCAGGTCGCGCAGGTCAGCCTTTCCGTTCCCGATATAGAGGCTCGCCGTCGCGCTGAGCGGCACGAGCGACGCCCCGATGAGCATCCTTACCGACGAGGCTTCGGCGATGTGTGCGGCGTCCGCCACCAGGCCGTCCGACACATCGATGCTGGCGCTGGCGCGGGCGCCGATGAGATCAGCGAAAGGCAGGCGCGGCGGCTCGGGAACGCGGTAACGGGAGACCAGCTGGTTCTGAGCTTCCGCAATCAACGGGCCGAGGGCACCGGTCGCCGCCTGCAGTCCGAGCCAGCCGTCGCCTATGTCTCCCGTGACCCAGATATCTTCGCCAGGCTTTGCGCCCGACCGGCGCACCGGCCCGCGCCCACCGACCTTTCCGAGCAGAGTGAGCGAGAGTGTGAGCTGTCCGTCCGTCGATGTGGTGTCGCCGCCAACAAGGTGGGCACCCCAGCGCCGGAGGTCCTTCCCGAGGCCACTCGCGAAGTCTTCGAGCTGTTCGTGCGGGCGGCCTTTCGGCCAGACCAGCGCGAGCAGCGCGGCATCAGGCTTGCCACCCTTGGCGATTATGTCAGAGACGTTCACCCGGACGAGCTTCTGAGCGACGGTATCGAGCGGATCGTCGTGCAGGAAATGCACGCCTTCGACGATAGCGTCCTTGGTGACGATCAGGCCGGGGGCGATTTCGGCGACGTCGTTGCGAAGATCCTCTGCGCCGGGCGATGTGACGAGCGGAGCGAAGTAGCGCCGGATGAGATCGAACTCATCCATCGCCGTCAGCCGCGAATGTCGCGCGAGACCGCGTCGAGGAGGCCGTTGATGAATTTGGGCTCGGCCCCTTCGAAGAAGGCGTGGGCGAGGGAAACGTATTCGTCGAGAATGATCTGTGACGGCAGGCTGATCTCGGCGATCAGCTCGTAGACGCCGGCGCGGAGGATTGCGCGGGATGTGGCGTCGAGGCGTTCGATTTTCCAGCCCGAGGCGAGGCGGTTCATGATGGCTGAGTCGATGGCTTCCTGGCGCTCGACCACGCCAAGCACGATTGACTTAAAGATATCCGGATCAGCTTCCTCGACAGGCTCACCCTCGTCGTTGAGGCCGAGGCGGTCTTCCATGAAGTCGGCGACGACGGAGCGCGCCGACTGTCCTGTCTGCTCCATCTGGTAGAGCGCCTGCACGCTGGCGAGTCGCGCACCGGCGCGACGTGCGGCGAGCAGCTTGCGTTCCGCGTCGGCGCTGGCGGCGTTACTCATCGCCGTCCTCGATCAACTTGTTGAAGCGATAGGAGAGGCCGACCATGCGGAGAACCGCGGCGACAACTTCGGCACCCTTGTTCTTCTGCTTGCGGTCGGCGCGGATACGGGCCTGGGTCTCGTTCTCGCAAGTGAGCACGCCGAAGCCGAGGGGGACGCCGGAAATCGACAGCTCCATCAGGCCGCGGGCGACATGATTGGTGATGAGGTCGTAATGGCTCGTCTCGCCACGCAGCACGCAACCGAGCGCCACGAAGCCATCCCATTCGCCAGTGCCGGCGGCCATGGCAATGGCGGCGGGAATTTCGAACGCGCCGGGGACTTCGAGAAACTCGTAGGTTGCGCCGACCTTCTCGAGGCCTTCGACGACACCCGCCTCCAGCTCCGCCGAGATATGGGCGTAGTAGCGCGACGTCACGATCAGGATACGCGGGGCGTTGGCCATCTCAGTCTCCGTCGATGCGACGCCAGCCCTCGACTGTAAGGCCGTATCCGTCAAGGCCCGGCAGGACGTTGGGGCGGGTATTGCTCATCAGGATCATGCGGCGGACGCCAAGATCCTTCAGAATCTGAGCCCCTACACCGTATTCGCGCAGCGGGTGAGCCGCATCGCCTGAAGGCTGTATGTCCTGCCCACCGAGCGCCCGGGCGATTTCCTCGCCCATGCCCATGCGGACAAACACGGCGACGCCGGGTTCTTCTGAACCTGAAAGCTTTTCGATGGCGCGGCGGACAAGGCCTTCCCGTTTGCCGGTTTCGCCGAGGAAGTCGGCGAGGAAGTCGACCCGGTGGACACGCACGAGCGCGGGCTGGTCGCCCTGGATGCGGCCTTTCACCAGCGCTATGTGTTCGGCGCCGTCGAGCGTGTTGCGGAACACGATGATGCGGAACTTGCCGCCCCATGCGCTGTCGAAGTCGCTCTCGAGGCGGCGCTCGAGAAATCGGTCGTGGCGGCGGCGCCAGGCGATCAGGTCGGCAATGGTTCCGATCTTGAGGCCGTGAAGCTGGGCAAACGTCACCAGTTCCGGCAGGCGCGCCATCGTGCCGTCGTCGTTCATGATCTCGCAGATGACGGCGGCGGGATAGAGTCCGGCGAGCCGCGAAATGTCGACGCTGGCTTCGGTATGGCCGGCGCGGACAAGCACACCGCCTTCGCGGGCCACGAGTGGAAACACGTGGCCGGGCGAGACGATGTCCTGTGCCCCCTTGGTTGGGTCGATCGCGACCGCGATGGTGTGGGCGCGGTCGTGCGCCGAGATGCCTGTGGTGACGCCTTCGCGCGCCTCGATCGAGACGGTGAAGGCGGTCTTCATGCTCTCGCGGTTCTCGCGCGCCATCATGTCGAGGTCGAGCGTGCGGGCGCGATCGCGTGTAACTGACAGGCAGATCAGGCCGCGGCCGTGCTTGGCCATGAAGTTGACCTGCGCAGGCGTGGCAAACTGCGCCGGGATGATGAGGTCACCCTCGTTCTCGCGATCCTCGGCGTCGACCAGAATGTACATCCGGCCGTTGCGCGCTTCCTCAACGATCTCCTCGATCGGCGAGATGGCGGCGGAGAAATCGTACTTTTCCACGTGGTCCTTCATCGTTCTACCTGACGCCATTCAAGCATGCGGGCCACATAGCGCGCCAGCATGTCTACTTCCAGATTGACGCGGTCGCCCTCTTTGAGCGCGCCCAGCGTGGTAACCTGCCATGTATGCGGAATGATCGCGACTTCGAACCAGTCCAAAGCGTCGCTTTGCCCCACGGCCGATACGGTCAATGAGACGCCATCGACAGTGATCGAGCCTTTCTCGGCGAGGAATTTCGCCAAAGGCTCTGCAATCTCGATGCGGATGCGGCGGCTGTCGCCATCCGGCGTGACTGAGCGGACGCGGCCAAGGCCATCGACATGGCCATAGACGAGATGGCCGCCCAGCTCATCGCCGAGCTTGAGCGACAGTTCCAGGTTCACTGGCGATCCGGCCGTCCAGCCTCCCAACGTGGTGCGGGAGAGAGTCTCGGGTATGGCTTCGACCGTCCACCACGAACCGGCCGCGTTGGTCGGACCGAATTCCACGACGGTCAGGCAGACCCCGGAATGTTCGATGGAGGCACCCAACTGGATGGACGATTCCGGATAGCGGCTTTCGACGCGGAGGCGACGAATGCCGTTGGCGTCCTCGACGGAGGTCACGCGGCCGATATCGGTGACAAGACCGGTGAACATCTCAGTTTTTCCGCACGTAGCTTTCCCAGAGGTCGGCACCAACCTGTTTCACGCTTATGCGCTGATAAGTGGGCGCTGCAGCGAGCTTCTCCAAGCCCAGTCCGCCGAGGCATGGGCGCGCATCTGCGCCTAGCAGGATGGAGGCACGGAACCACTCGATGCGGTCCACCACGCCTGCCCGCATGAACGAGACGGCAAGTTGGCCGCCGCCCTCCACCATCAGAGATGACACGCGCGCGCGGGCGGCGGCCTCGAGGATGCCCGAGATTGCGAGATGACCGGTCGCGAGGTCTGGCGGGGTCATCCAGTATTGCAGGCCGCGCTCGGACGGCCAGCCAAGCGCGTCGAGATCGGTGGTTTCCAGGGTGGCGATGGCGACGGGACCTAGTGACACGGTGCGAAAAATTCTCGCGTTCGGCGAGAGGCGCCCGCGGCCGTCGGCGACGATGCGCAGCGGCTGCTTGCCCGGCATCGGATCGAGGCGCGCGGTCAGTTCGGGATCGTCGGCGAGCACGGTTTCCGAGCCGACAATGACGGCGTCGTGGGCGGCGCGCAGCTTGTGCGTTTCGAGACGGGCTTCGACGCCGGTGATCCACTTGCTCTCGCCGTTCGCCAGCGCGATGCGGCCGTCGAGCGAGGTGGCTAGCTTCAGCGTAATGGACGGGCGGGCGGAGAGAGCACCGGGGCTCATTCCTTCACATCGCCTTCGTCGTCGCGGCTCTGGGAAGCGATGAAGCCAGCGAAGTCGGCTGGCGTCTTGAAGTCCTTGTAGACTGACGCGTAGCGGATGAAGCCGACGGGGTCGAGCGTGGAGAGGGACTCCATCACCATCTCGCCAATGTCGGACGTCTTGATTTCGGTCTCGCCCATGTTCTCAAGCTGGCGGACGATGCCGGAGATCATGTGGTCGAGCTGGTCTTCGCTGACGGGACGTTTCTGGAGAGCGACTTTGAGCGAGCGGCGGAGCTTGTCGCGCTCGAACACGGCCTTGCGGCCGTCACGCTTGACGACGATGAGGTCGCGCAGCTGCACGCGCTCAAATGTGGTGAAGCGTCCGCCGCAATTATTGCAGCCGCGCCGGCGCCGGACGGCCGCGTCTTCCTCGGCAGGCCGCGAGTCTTTGACGACCGAGTCAGCCGTGCCGCAATACGGACAGCGCAAACATCACCCCCGGATCAGCCCCATGGGCCCGAATAGATCGGGAAGCGGGCGGTCAGCGCCTTCACTTCCTCGCGCACTTTGGTCTCGATTGCCGACGTGTCACCGCCCCTTGCGAGGGCGTCGACGACTTCGATAATCCACGCGCCAACCTGCTTGAACTCCTCCTTGCCAAAGCCGCGCGTGGTGGCGGCAGGCGAACCGACGCGGACACCCGATGTGACCATTGGCTTTTCCGGATCGGAAGGAACGCCGTTCTTGTTGCAGGTGATGTAGGCGCGCTCGAGTGCCTTCTCGGTGTCGTTGCCCTTCACGCCTTTCGGGCGGAGGTCGACCAGCATCAGGTGCGTGTCTGTGCCGCCCGAGACGATGTCGAGGCCACCGGCCTTTAGCGTCTGGGCCAGCACGTTGGCGTTGTCGATCACCGCTTGCGCATAGGCCTTGAAGGCAGGCTTGAGGGCCTCCCCGAAAGCGACGGCCTTGCCGGCAATGACGTGCATCAGCGGGCCGCCCTGAATACCGGGGAACACCGCAGAGTTCACCTTCTTGGCGATGTCGGCGTCGTTGGTCAGCACCATGCCACCGCGCGGGCCGCGCAGCGTCTTGTGGGTGGTGGTCGTGACAACGTGCGCATGACCCACCGGGCTGGGGATCAGGCCGGCGGCAACGAGCCCGGCGAAGTGGGCCATGTCGACCATGAAGATTGCGCCGACTTCGTCCGCGATCTGGCGGAAGGCTGCGAAGTCAATGGTCCGGGAGTAGGCAGAGCCGCCCGCGATGATGATTTTAGGCGAGGCGGCTTTTGCGGTCTTGCGGACTTCGTCGAAATCGATGCGGCCGTCCTGGAGGCGGACACCGTAGGAATGGGCCGCGAACCATTTGCCGGACTGATTGGCTTTCGCACCGTGGGTCAGGTGGCCGCCGGCGTCGAGACTCATGCCGAGGATTGGGTCGCCGGGTTTGATCAGGGCCGTAAAGACGGCCTGGTTGGCCTGGCTGCCGGAGGATGGCTGGACGTTGGCGAACTCGCAGCCGAACAGCGCCTTGGCGCGGTCGATGGCAAGGGTTTCGACCTCGTCGACGAACTCGCAGCCGCCATAGTAACGCTTTCCCGGGTAACCTTCGGCGTACTTGTTGGTCAGGATCGATCCCTGGGCCTGGAGGACGGCGCGGGACACGATGTTCTCGGACGCAATAAGCTCAATTTCGTGGGCCTGGCGGCCGAGTTCTTCACCAATCCATTTGGCGATTGCGGGGTCGGTTTCCGCAAGGCCGGTGGCGAAAAACCCTTCGCTAAGGGTGCTCGACTGGCTCATCGGCGCGACTCCACGGGGTTTGGGACGGGTTTATCGGGCGATAGGGGGTCGCCCCTCGGTTGGCAAGTCCGGGCGCTTTCTGGCTGCGTATCCGGTAACGCTTTAGGCCTGAGATCGACCGGAATCGGTATTCCCGGTTAAGGTCGTGGGCAGGGAGTTGGTTGTCTCTTGCCTTGACTTGGCCCCGGGTTCCGTTTTGCAGCGTAGAGGGGCGGCTGGGGTAGTAGAATGCAAGACGAAAAAAATAGCTCGCCTGCCAATGACGAACAATTGCTCAGATTGACTTCCGAGATTGTGGCGTCGTTCGTATCCAACAACGTCGTGACGACGGAAACTCTTCCTGACCGCATAAGGTCTGTTTACCGGACAATGTTGTCGCTGGTAGGGTCGGGCGGGTCCCGCGCCGAGGAGCGACTGAAGCCGGCAGTGCCGATTTCAAAGTCGGTTTCTAACGACCACATTATCTGCCTCTAGGACGGCAAGAAGCTGAAGATGCTGAAGCGGTATCTTCGCTCGAAGTACGATATTAGCCCGGACGAGTATCGTCGGCGGTGGGGTCTGCCGACCGACTATCCGATGGTGGCGGCCAGCTATACCGAGCGCAGGTCGGAGTTCGCCAAGCGAATCGGGCTGGGCAAGGGTGTGCGCAAGGGTCGCTAGGCGATCAGCCCGCGCTTGCCGCCTGGCTTATTCGGACCTGCATCGCCGCCCTGCCCGCTCGCCTTTCGCCTGACATACCCGAGCTTTGCGAGCGCCAGTCTTTCGATGTCCATCTTGAGCGCGCTGGCGGGCGCGGTGAACGCAACCTCCAGACCGTCGATTGCCGAGATCGCACGTACTTCCATCGAGCCGCCAATCCGGTTCATCTCGATCAGGATCTCGTCGTCGGGGTCGGAGTCGGCCGTCATGGTTGGAGAATGCCGCGCTGGACGGCGGCTGTCATCTGGCGCGGCTTCCCGATCAGGCCGGCATGATCCGCCTGTGATGCTGTCGTTCTCGGCCTCGAAATCGTTAGAGGGCACGGAAGCCGAGATGCCCCGCGTGTTTTGGCGTCTCCCACTTGTGGCGGAGCTACCGGTAGAAAGTGGTTCGCGCATCCCGCGCGCCCGGCAGAAGTTGGAAGGCAACTCTCACATGTCATCAGTTTGGCGCCGTTGAAGCTACCCGGGGGGCGGCCTGTTCAGGACCAGGTCCCTCAACGAGGTGATTGCCGGCGAGACACCGGCAGCCTTCTGGGTTTTAAGCCCTTCCGGAGCCTGGACCTCACCCGCGCGCCTATGTTCCACCAGAACAGTTGTCCGGGACGCCGTTGACGCGGCGAACTCCCAGACAAGAATAGGCTCCATGACCTTGCACCGGGAACGTCCTCGGCGTTGCTGTCGCCGGAGGCTGGATCGACTAGGGTCAAAACTCATAAATTGATTTGCGCGAACAATGTGATGGGTGAGTCTGATGGCTGATTCTTGGAGGTCATCATGCGCAAGAGCTTGTTCTGGCTGAGCGAGGCGCAATGGGCGCGCATCGCGCCGCATCTGCCGACAGACGTGCGCGGCGTGCCGCGGGAGGACGATCGACGCGTGATCAGCGGCATCATCCACGTACTTAAGACCGGCTGCCGCTGGTGCGATTGTCCACGCGAATACGGGCCGCACACCACGATCTACAATCGCTTCGTGCGCTGGGCCGAGCGCGGCGTCTGGGAGAACCTGTTCCGAAAACTCGCGAGCAGCGGCCGATCTGCCGAGACCCAGATTATCGACTCAACCCACGTCAAGGCGCACCGCTCTGCCAGCGGGGGAAAAGGGGGGAGCAAAATCAGGCAGTCGGCCGCTCACGCGGCGGGCGCAACACGAAGATCCATGCACTTTCAGATGCTAAAGGGCGTCTGATCGCTATCCTGCTCACCGGCGGGGAAGCGCACGACTGCCCGGTTGCGCAGGGCCTCATCAAGCGAACCGGGCCGCCAAAGCGGATGCTCGCCGACAAGGCCTATGACAGCGCCGAACTACGCTCCATGCTCGAAACCCGCGGCGCAAAGCCAGTCATTCCCAACAAGAGCAACCGAAACCAGCCCTTCGCGTTCAACAAGCGCCTCTACAAGCTGCGCTAGCGCATAGAGGCCGCGTTCAACAGGCTGAAGGACTTCCGCCGCATCGCCACGCGCTACGACAAGCTCGCCAGAAACTATCTCGCCTCCGTCTGCCTTGTCGCAGCACTCGTCTGGTGGCTTTAATGAGTCTCGACCCTAGTTCG
>CAIMMO010000215.1 GCA_903842595.1 uncultured Alphaproteobacteria bacterium | reverse complement strand
GCTGACCCAAGCCAGACGCGCGCCGCACTCGGCTGGGTCCCGCGGCTATCGGATCTCGACACGATCTGCAGCTCCGCCTGGCGCTTCCATCGTCGCAAATGGAACCTGTAGGGTCCTCGTTCGCCGTTTCGGGCTGAGCGAAGTCGCTGTATGCAGGGATCGGGTCGGTGGGCTCGCAAGGGGATGGCATGGAGAGGGGGCAGGGCGAACCCGTCGTCAAGGTGCCCGCGGTCACCGTGGTCGTCGTCAACTATAATGGCGGCGACTATCTGCGTGGCTGCCTGGCCTCGCTTGCCCGGCAGACCTTCACCGACTTCGAGACCATCGTCATCGACAACGCATCAAGCGATAACTCGCTGTCGTGCATGGGCGCACAGCCTGCGCGCACGATTATCCTGCGACAGGACAGCAATCTCGGCTTTGCGGGCGGCAACAATGTCGGCGCGCGTCGGCACGGGTCGCTGGCTTGCCTTGCTCAATCCTGATGCGGAAGCCTCCCCCGACTGGCTCGCGGCGATGATACGCGCCGTCGAGCGCCGCCCGACGCATCGCATGGTCGCCTGCCTCCAGATCAGCCTGCACGAACCCGACAAGCTGGACGGCGCCGGCGACTGCTATCTCGCCTACGGCTACGCCTGGCGCGGCGGCTTCGGCCATAGGCTGGCAGATGCACCTCCAGCCGGCGAATGCTTCGCGCCCTGTGGAGCAGCTGCGCTCTACCCGAGAGATCTCTTCCTTGAGTGTGGCGGCTTCGACGAGCGCTATTTCTGGTACCATGAAGACGTTGATATCGCCTTCCGGCTGCGCCTGCGCGGCGAGCGCTGCCAGTTCGTCCCCGACGCTGTCGTCCGCCACGCAGGCTCCGGCATTTCCGGTCGGTCGAGCACGTTCGCGGTGTTCCACGGCGTCCGCAACGGGGTCTGGACCTATGTGAAGAACATGCCCGGTGGCCTTCTTCTCGTGACGTCTCCTGTCTGGCTCGTCGGTTCGCTCATGCTGCTCGCGCGCGGCGCCGTGCGCGGCGTTCTTGCGCCAACCTGGCGGGGTTTCTGGGCGGCCTTCAAGGGTCTCGGGCCTGTGCTGCATGCGCGAGGTGAGCTGAAGGCTGCGCGCCGCATTTCCTCCGGCGAAATCGCGACTGCCTTTGCCTGGAATCCGTTCAGCTATCTTGGCCGCAGCATTCAGGTCGCGCCGTTCGCGGACGATGGTTCCGAAATCCGCAGCACTTCGGCGAACGCCAGGAAGACGTGATAAAGGGTAGAGGCCGGCACATTCTTTGCGGTCGCCTTTCCATCGCCGTCGAATGCGTCGATCCAGGTGCCGGGCGGATTGTGAGACAGGTAGCGCTGCAGAAGCAGCTCCACGGTCGGATCAATCACGCGAGCAGGGTCAACGCCATCGAGTTCATACAGCGCGACAGCTGCCTTCAACCGCTCCGTGTTGGGCCATGTGCGCGAGCCGCGATCGATTGGCGTCCCATCATCCCGCACAGCGTTGTAGGTCACCGCGGTTCGTTGATCGACACCATGTTTCTCGGCAAACTGGATCGCCGCGCGGATCTCCGCTGCCGTGTCCACGCCAAGCAGCTTGTGCGCAGAATTCAGGATCCACGCCCATTCCAGCTGATGGCCCGGTTCCGTGACGCGACCATCCTCACCTGCCGCACGCGACCAGTCATCGTTGAAATACTCCGCCAGAGTGCCTGAGTTGATATCGAAGAACCTGGTTTGAAACAGTTTCACCAGTGCCTTCGCGTGGCTGGCGAACCGCTGCTCTCCCGTCGCTTCGAACGCCGCAAGGCAGGCCTCCGTCAGATGCATGTGCGGGTTCTGCAGCCTGAACCCCTCCGGCGGCAGCTGGTGCCAGAAGCCAAGCCCGCCAGGATGGCGCATGTGCTGCTCGATGAAATCGAGCGTCCTGTGCATCCAGTCCAGCGAGAGCTGATCACGCATCGACTTGTGGCGCCATGAAAAGGCAAACAGCACGAAGGCGAGGTCGTAGAGATCGGGTGTCGCATCCAGCACCTTGCCGTCTCGCGTCGTCAGCTTGGCGAAACCCTTGTCCGTCCCCTGCCAGGCACGTTCGATGAGGTAGGATACGCCTGGTTCCGCGAGCTCCGCGCCTGCGCTCCAGCCCATGGTCGCGGCATGCGAGAAAACATAGACCTGCCGGCATGCAACGCGTGTGCGCTTGAAATCGACCCCTGCATCGCGCCCATCGAGGGTCAGCTGCTCGACATAGCCGCCATGATCGCGATCTATCCCATGATCCGCCCAGAAAGGCAGCGCCTGGTCGAACAGCCATGACCGGATAGCCTCATGCGTGCGAACAACAACTGCCATCAGGCTCCTCGCCGCCCCATCCCCAATCCTTCTGAACTAGGGCGCCTTCGCTGGATACAAAAGCAAAACGTCCATGATAGCTTCAAATTCAAGCCTCACATGCTCTGCCGGGGGTTTTGCGCTTGCGCGTCCCGCGGCCTTTTCATAGACAGCCGCACATGCACACAGATCGACCCGAGCACATCTTCCTGACCGGTGCGGCCGGCTTCATCGGCTTCAACGTCGCCAACGCGCTGCTCGACCAGGGCGTCGCCGTGACCGGGGTCGACAACTTGAACGACTACTACCCGGTCGCCCTCAAGCGCGACCGCCTGGCCCTGCTGGCGCAGCGGCAAGGGTTCCGATTCAGCGAACTCGACATCGCCGACCATGCTGCTCTCAAGGCTGCAGCCCCTGCCGACATCGGCGCGGTGATCCATCTCGCAGCCCAGGCGGGCGTCCGCTACTCGATCGAAAACCCGTTCGCCTATGCACAATCCAACCTGGTCGGACACCTTTCCGTTCTGGAGATGGTCCGCCACCACCCGAACCGACCGCGCCTCGCCTATGCCTCGTCCTC
>CAIMMO010000214.1 GCA_903842595.1 uncultured Alphaproteobacteria bacterium | reverse complement strand
TTGAGGCGGAGGAACGGCGTCGCGCTTGCAACGTCTGGTTGAAGACGCTGATGATTCCGGGAGTGTCGAAGCCGGCGACCAAGGACGAGTTGTATCTGTGGGCGCGCGATCATCCTGGCGCCAGTCGATCTGCGTTCGATGCCGCGTGGATATGGGCAATCGAAGATATGGGCAGACAGGACTGGTACGAGCCAACCCCAAGGCGCAAGTTATCTCGACACTGAGGCGCGGCGCCAGCGTCGTCAGGTTAGCGCCACCATTCAACGCCTGGCGAAAAATGTGGACATGAGCTGGGAAGGTCAGCTTGAAAAGACGCTGCATTGTTCCGCCGGTTTCGGGTCATTTTCCAGCGCTGCGCCAATTGTGACGCTAAACTTACAATGACGAACTGCTCTATGGTTCATCCGGAGTTCATGGCGACGCTTTGATACAAGCTGCGCATGGGCCGATATACTTTTGAAGAGCGCGTGCGCTAACGTTTCGCAGTTAGCTCAGGGAGCGGTCCTTATGACCGAATTGCAGGCAGCCATCGCCGCCACCCGCTTCGGCATGGGCGCAAGCCCGGGCGAGATACGCGCCGCGGCGTCAGATCCTCGCGGCTGGCTCAAGGCGCAGATCACGCCTGCCGCCGCGCTCATGCCGGCAGACGATCTTCTCTCCGCGAAGCAGGTTTTCGAAGCACGACAGGACGCCTCGGGCATGAACGGCGCGCCAGGGCAGGACGCGAATGGCGTGCGGTCCGAGGCGCAACAGATGATCCTGAGGCAGGTCCAGCGTGAAACACGCGACGGACTGCTGCGGGAAGTCGAAGCGCGCGGCCGTCACGCTGCGACGACGCCGAATTCCTTCGCCGAGCGCTGGCATCGTTTCTGGGCCAACCATTTCACTGTTGCTGCCCGCAACGCGCAGGTGATTGGGCTGGTCGGCCCGTTCGAACGCGAGGCCATCCGTGCAAACGTGTTCGGCAGATTCTCCACGCTCCTTGCCGCGGCCACCTTCCATCCGGGCATGCTGGTTTATCTCGATGCAGCCCGCTCAATAGGGCCGTCGACAAAGGCTGCCGAACGGCGCGATGCCGGGCTGAATGAGAACCTCGCCCGTGAGATTCTCGAGCTCCACACGATTGGCGTTGGCTCCGGTTACACACAGGCCGACATCATCGAGTTCGCAAAAGCGCTTACGGGCTGGACCGTCGCCGGTCCGCAGACCGCGCGCCTCGCCAGTCTCGGCGCGCAGGGGCAGGGCGGTCGCGGCCAGCGCGCAAGGCAACAGGCTGCAGCCGCGCTCGCCGACAAGCATGGCGAGGCGGTCTTTCTCGAAACGCTCCACGAACCCGGCCCTCGGACTGTGCTGCGCAAGACATATGACATCTCCGCGCGCGATCAGGCCGCCGCAGTTCTGGAAGATCTCGCAGTTCTCCCCGCGACTGCGAAACACATTGCAACCAAGCTCGCCCGCCACTTCGTCAGCGACACGCCGCCAGCGTCCGCCGTTGCAAAACTCGAGGCGAGCTTCACGAAGACAGGCGGCGACCTCTCCCAGCTGGCGCGTGCGGTGGTCGACCTTGACGAGGCGTGGCGTGAAACTCCGCAGAAGTTCAAATCGCCCGAGGAACTCCTCGTCTCCGCAGCCCGCGCCGCCGGTGCGACAGCAACCTTCGGAGGCGCCCAGCGCGCCGTCTATACATCGCTGGCCCAACAACCCTTTGGCGCACCGTCTCCGGCAGGCTGGCCAGACGACACGACCTCATGGGCCGGGTCCGACGCCATCAAGAAGCGACTTGAATGGGCCAACGCCGTCTCACGCCGCATGGCGCGCGGTGAAACGCCGAGCGCATTTCTTGATCGGGCCCTCGGGCAGATTGCAGGCGAGAGGACGCGGCAGGCGGTTGCCCGCGCCGAAAGTGCAGAGCAGGGCTTCACCATCGCTCTGATGTCTCCTGAATTCCAGCGGAGGTAATCATGACCGCTCTCAATCGCCGCCACCTCCTCCTTGCTGGCTGTGCAGCCACCCTCGTCAGCGTGGCGCCGGGCGCTTTCGCAAACACCGGTATGTCCCAGGGCAGAAAACTGGTCGTCATCATCCTGCGCGGCGCCATGGACGGTCTCGCCGCCCTGCCAAAGATTGACGACCCCGATATCCGCTCCCACCGCGCTTCCCTCATTGATGCCAGGGCGACGCCCCTGTCGGACGGCTTTGCGCTGCACTCGGCCATGCCGACACTGGCGGCGATGTATGTCTCGAAGGAAGCCGCCTTCGTGCCCGCACTCGCGGGCCCCTATCGCGAGCGCTCGCATTTCGAGGCGCAGGACCTGCTCGAATGCGGCGAGATCACAAAGGTAAGCGCTGATGGCTGGCTCAACCGCGCGCTCCAGAAGGCGCCGGGCGCTTACAGCGCTGTCTCGATCGGTCCATCTCAGCCGCTCATCCTGCGTGGTGCATCCACGAAGACGACATCCTGGTCGCCTGCGGTTCTACCCGAGGCCAGCGACGACACGCTTGCCCGCCTCCTCGACCTTTACGAGGATGATCCCGTCCTCAAGCCTGCTCTCATCAGCGCGCTCGGCGCCGAGTCCATTGCGGGAGCGATGGAGATGAAAGCCACGAGCGACGGGCCTGGCCGACCGGTGCAGTACGCTGCACAACTTGAAGCTGCCGGGAAGTTCCTCTCGCAGCCTGATGGCCCGGAAGTCGCCGTCGTCAGCCTCGATGGCTGGGACACTCATACCGGCCAGAACGCCGCCCTTCAGCAACGCTTCACCGCGCTCGACAATGGCATCAAGGCGCTGAAGATCGCTCTTGGACCTGCCTGGACGAAAACCGCAGTCATTGCTGTCTCGGAATTCGGCCGCACGGTGCGCGTCAATGGCGGTGGCGGCACAGATCACGGTACGGGCGGCCTTGCCATCCTTGCCGGCGGCGCCATCAAGGGTGGCCGCATGTATGGTGACTGGCCGTCGCTGAGATCATCTGCCCTGTTCGAGAACCGTGATCTGATGCCGACA
>CAIMMO010000213.1 GCA_903842595.1 uncultured Alphaproteobacteria bacterium | reverse complement strand
GGTGTCGGACTGCACGTCGCCGTCATAGTTCTTGCACGCCCAGACATAGCCGCCCGACCATTTCAGGCAGGCCGCAACCATGTCGTCGATCAGGCGGTGCTCGTAGACGCCGCCGAATTCCTTGAACTTGTCGGCGAACTCCGCGTCGAACACTTCCTGGAAGATGTCCTTGAAGCGGCCGTCATAGGCCTTGAGGATCGTGTTCTTGGTCGACAGGTAGACCGGCCACTTGCGCTGCAGGCCGAAGTTGAACGATGCGCGCGCAAAATCGCGGATCGACTTGTCGAGGTTGAACATGCCCATGGCGATCCCTTCGCCGGGGAAGTCGAACACCTCGTGGGTGATCGGCGCACCGCCGTCGGACGGCGTGAAGGTCATCGTCAGCTTGCCTTTTCCCGGCACGCGGAAGTCGGTCGCGCGATACTGGTCGCCGAACGCGTGACGGCCGATCACGACGGGCTGCGTCCAGCCTGGCACGAGGCGCGGCACATTCTTCATCACGATCGGCTCGCGGAACACCACGCCGTCCAGGATGTTGCGGATCGTGCCGTTGGGCGACTTCCACATCTTCTTGAGCTTGAACTCCTCGACCCGTGCCTCGTCTGGCGTGATGGTCGCGCACTTCACCGCGACACCGTACTTTTTGGTGGCCTCGGCGCTGTCGATCGTCACCTGATCGTTGGTTGCATCGCGGTTCTCGATCGACAGATCGTAATACTTCAGGTCGATGTCGAGATAGGGCAGGATCAGGCGTTCCTTGATCAGCGCCCAGATGATCCGGGTCATCTCGTCGCCGTCCATTTCGACGACTGGATTCGCAACCTTGATGACGGCCATGAAGAAGCTCCTGAAACGCGATTCCGCGGGCTATACCAGACAAGCGCCGATGCACAATGGGTCGGTGAGGCAGTTCCGGAATCCTGCCCCTCCCACGATGTAATAACCAGCATTCCGCTCGCAATGGTTCCACACTAGAAGGCCATCATGGTCCCACCCGCCTTCATCCTCGTCGCTCCTCAGATGGGCGAAAACATCGGCGCCGCTGCGCGCGTGATGGCAAATTTCGGTCTCACCGACCTGCGCCTCGTCGCCCCACGCGACGGCTGGCCCAACCCGGCAGCGGAAACGTTGAGCGCCGGTGCGCTGCCGGACGTCGTGACAGCCACAGTGTTCGGCACCGTCGAGCAGGCGATCGCGGACTGCGCGCTGGTGCTAGCAACGACGGCCCGGCCGCGCGGGATGGAGAAGCCGGTCCTGCGCACCGCCGAGGCTGTTGAAAGGCTGCAGAGCACTCCATCACGCTCAGGCATCCTGTTCGGGGCTGAAAGGGCAGGGTTACCGAACGAGGCGGTCGCGCTTGCCGACGCCATCCTGTCCTTTCCCGTTTCCCCGCGCTTCGCATCGCTGAACCTGGCGCAAGCTGTCGCGCTCGTCGCCTTTGCCATCGCCGAAGCAGACGCCAGCGGCCCCCCGCCCACGTTCGAGGGCGTAGGCGCACCTGCGCCGCGTGAAGAGCTGGTCGGGATGATGGAACATTTCGAGGCGGAGCTTCACCGCGCTGGCTTCTTCTACCCGGACGCAAAGCGCGTACCCATGACTCAGAACCTGCGCAACGCCTTCACGCGTGCAGGGTGGACATCGCAGGAAGTCAGCACGTTCCGGGGCGCCATAAAGGCGCTCGCGCTTGGCCGGGGTAAGGCGCGCGTGAGGCGCGATGCCGACGACGCTGACTAGGAAGGTGGAAGGTATGTCGCTTCGTCGACGATCAACTGGTCGGATGAAATCTGCTCGGTGCGCAGGCGCTCCGCTTCTTCGTCTGTCAGCACGGTGATCATCGGACGGCCGCTGTTCGCGGATGGTATCGGCGCATCCGGGTCGACGGCTCCAATGCCCTGAACGCCCAGTGATGCCATGGATTCAACTGCATCGCCCTGGCCTGGCTGTCGCCAGCCGCGGCGCTGCATCTCGCGCAGGATCTCTTCCATCGCCGCGTCCGAAACTGCCCATGGATCGCATTGAAGCGTCGGCTCTGGGCTCGGTGTGGTAGATGCCATTTGCACGGAAATGGCCTGCGCTGGTTCAGAAGCGGTCTCGCTCCAGGCATCCACGTTGACGATGGGGGGCGCACGCGCGGGCGCGGCCGTAGCTGAAGACACCGCAACCCCTCCCGCGAACGCCAACGAAGCAACGCCGATCGCAGCGGCGGCGAGCAAGGTTCTGGAAGCTGGCATCCTGGCTCGCTCCACGCGTATGCCCCGCTCCGATCCGTCTCTGAAACGCGCTAAACCCGATCCGGTTCAGCCCGTCCGGCGCCGGGGGCTGACTCGCCCGGGTTCCATGCCTAGGCTGAGGCGATCAAGGTGGCTTCCCGCAGATCGCCCAAGGGGACGGTGGAGGGGTAAATGATCAAGACGCTGCTCGTGGCGGCCGTCGCTGGCGGTTCCGGTTTTGCCGGATGGCTTGGGGGGCAGTATCTGGCCCGCGCCGCCCGAATGGACCGACACGGTCAGCCGCACGGCGACAGACCTCCGCACGAAATTCCGGCTCGAGAATGCCCGCTTCGACGGCCTGCGCGAACTCATTCCGGAAGCCAGGTTCGCGGCGATCAAGGAGGAAACAGCAGACCTCGCCGTTGCGACTGGCGAGATGATCGTGATCGACCGAACCCCCAGCACGCTCGAAGAGCAGCTCGACAACCTCGCGCTCGATGAGGCTTCGGCAGTGCATGCAGGTATTGAGGTGATCACCATCCCGGCTGCGCCGCCGCCAGCGCCCGCAAATGCTCCCGCGCAACCATCAGCGCCCGGTGCTGCGGTCACGCCAGCGCCATCGCCCGTGCCCACAAGGCCCTCCACAACACATGTCACCGCGCCCCCGATCCAGACAGCCAATGCCACGCAGATCTTGCCGGCGAAGCTCGAATTTTGCCCGCGCATGAGCATCGCGAACGCGCCAACTAACACAAATGGCGTTGTCAGCGGCTATCGCCAGATCGTGCGCGTCAAGTATGCGCGCATCGCAATCTTCCCCACACCCGGCGCCTGTTTCTCGTAAGGGCACGGCAAGCGCAATCAACGCCTTCACTAGGGGCTCGACTTCCACGCGGATGTCGGTGGGCCAGTTCTTGCCGGCGGTGATGGCGAGATCGTCGGGATCAGCTATCGCGAAGACTACGGCAACATGACCCTGATTGATCATGGCGGCGGTGTTTACACGCGCTATGCACACCTTGCCTCGTTCGTTCGCGGTCCATCGCCGGGCGTCAGTGTCAGAGCAGGTGATGCGCTCGGCCTGATGGGAACTCGGAGAGCTACCAGATCCCCATACAGCTTCACTACGAGCTGCTGCCGGGAGACTACCGGACACCGAAGGCCTCGTTCGGCCTGCAACCCGCCGACCCGATGTCCTTCCCGCCAGTCGAATGAGCCCAGATGGGCGGCCTGCAAAAAAGTAGCGTTCGCAACTAGAAACCTAGTTGACAGCCATATCGATAAACGGCAACGCTCTTCACACCTAAGGTACTAGTTGTCCCGGCGCAGGTCAGGACGTCGAACCGGAAGCCGAAGGCCATAGAAGCACGGAGAAGACCCGGACCGCCGGGCCCCGAACAAGAGAAAAACGCCATGCCGAAGCCAAAATCCGACGTTCTGACCGAAGCTGAGCAGCGCATCATGCGCGTGCTCTGGGAGAAGGGGGAGGCGAGCGTGCGCGACGTAACCGACGCGCTCGAACCGACCTACCCCGTCGCCTACAACACAGTCCTGACCCTTCTGCGGATCCTGACCGACAAGGACTATGTGGTCCCGCGCCAGGATGGGCGGGCCTTCATCTACAAGCCGACCGTATCCCGCGCCGAGGCTCGCTCGCGCGCTCTGCGCAAGATGGTGTCGACCTTCTTCGAAGGATCGCCGACCGCACTGGCGCAACACCTCATCAGAAGCGAGACCCTCAGCACGGACGAGCTCCAGGCGCTGAAGGACGAACTCGACAGCATCTCCCCGGAGGACGGCAATGACTGACATGAGCCTGTCTCAGACAATGGTGTTCGGCCATCTCTGGCAGAGCGTCGCCATCGCCGCTGCGCTCGCCGCGGCCCTGATCATCGGCAAGCGCATGCGCGGCGCCACGCGCTACGGCCTCGGCGTTGCAGCGTTTCTCGCCAGCCTCG
>CAIMMO010000212.1 GCA_903842595.1 uncultured Alphaproteobacteria bacterium | reverse complement strand
GACATTCCGGCATCAGTTCGCGACCAGTTCACGCTCAGCGACACTGAACTTGCACTGGAGGCGCATGGATCCGCAGATCTGTGGACCGATGCGCTTGGGCAGTCCGCATGGCCGGCAGCCACACACATCACAGTCGCCGTCTCGAGACTTGTCGTAGACGTCGAGCGCTATCCTGATGATGACCAGGAAGAGATGGCGCGCGTCGGTCGTGGCGCGGTGTACACGAGGACGCATGATGGCGCCGCGCTGAGACGGTCCTTGAGCATCGGGGAGCGCGATGCACTCATTGCGATCTATCATACGCCGCACTGGGCGAAGCTGCGTGAGGCGGCATCGGGAAAGGTGCTTGTCGATCTCCACAGTTACCCGGTCGAGGCGTGGCCCATCGAGATGGACGTTGACGCCTGTCGACCCGAGATCGATCTTGGAACGGATGACGCACTTACGCCCTCGGCATGGTCGCAGGCCCTGCAGCGCCATTTCGAGAGCGCCGGTTATACGGTCGGGTTCAACACGCCCTATGCTGGCGTGATTGACGCAGGCGCGGCAGCTGCGGTCATGATCGAGATTCGCCGCGACGTGTTGGGCACGGGACCAGGATCGCCAGAGTATATGCGGCTGGCTGAGATACTCCGGCGCGCACCGCCACCAGACCTCAACCGCTGACGACAGACCTCGCGCGCTCCACCATCGCCCGCGTTAGAGAGACGGTCGCCCCTTCTCCGTCAGCGCGACCACGCCGGGGGCATTCACCTGCCTCAGACCATGGCCAGCCCTGGATCTCAGTCCAGGTCCAGCTTTCGCGTCATGACGATCCGCCTTTTCAGGGACGGCCGCATGTCCGTCGTCTACTTTCCGGGTGAGCGCTTTGAACTGAGTGCGGGCGAGAGCGAGATTATCAGGACGGGCTCCAGCGGTATTCCAAGCGCCTTCAGCTCTTCCACTGAGGCGTACTTCAATCCCTTGGTCGAGGGCTTGCCGCGCGACGGATGGACTGAGAACGGATCCTCTGGCGAAGTCATCTGTTGTCCTTTCAGGGTTCTGGCAGCGTCGGCTTTTCGTTTGCGAAAATGCTTCCGCACGCGCTGCCCGCAAAGGCGGTCGAGATCGGGATAGAAGTCCGAGTCTGCCGAGAAGAAGCCGAGTGCACTTTCGACGTCGTCCTCGAAATTCATCTCCAGGAGACTGATCAGGGGCCACGCCGTCATGAAGAACTCGGCGATCTCACCCAGGGTCATCGGTTCAGTGGTTTGTGTTTCCGACGGGCCATGCAACGTGTTTCCGCCGTACTCGTCAACGACGCGGTAGTGGATCGTACCATCTTCTGTGCGGGCGTAGACGCTGGTCACATCGAAGGTGGTCGACCTGATGCTGATCCTGGCGATCTCGACTTCACCACCCTCCGCGTCAGGGAGGTAGTTGCCTCCCATGTACATCGGATGGATCGATTCGAGCGCCTTGCGGTCTGAAGCGGAGAAGGCCAGGTCGCCGACAAGTTGGCGGACCTCGGCGTGTCGCCCCTCATCAAAGAGGGCCCTGAGCTTCTTGCGCAGCACCGCGCCCTTGACCTTCGAGAGGAGATACGTCTCGAGCTTTTGCGGGCGGAAGTAGGTCCTGGGGCGGTATCGGAGATCGATTTTCGGTTTCATTAGGCGCGTCCCTTTGCGGCCGCCTCGACGGTGACATGCGCGTGGGGCTCCCGCACAAGGGCTGCATCGAGAACGGCGTCAGAAATCTGCTCGCGGATCTTGCCCGGGTATCCGTCCGGGACACCTTTCAATTACCCACATTTCCTGCAGCTCCGATTTCGGTGCCGATTTCGATATCGGTCAATCGCGAGAGCCCGCGCCAGATGACGGTGTTGCCTGGCGGTGGGTCGTTTGAGCGGGCCAGGTAGCCGCCGAGCCTGGCAAG
>CAIMMO010000211.1 GCA_903842595.1 uncultured Alphaproteobacteria bacterium | reverse complement strand
GGTCGTGCCGATCGGCGCGAAGGCGCGGGCGAGGTTCATGATGCCGCGACCGCCCACCACATCCGTGCCGGCGCCTGCAGCAATGCCGGTGATCGCATCGGGCGTCGTCGTCTCAAAATCGTCCGCCGTCGTCAGCAGCGCAGCGAGCGCATTCTGCGACGTGATGTTCGGGAACAGCTCGAGCATCAGTGCGAGGGCCCCCGCAACTGCGGGAGCGGAGAAGGACGTGCCCGAACTGCGCCAGTAATCGCCATCGGTGTCGAGGTCGTTGCAGTTGGTCGTCACGTTCGCCGAACAGCTCGGGGTTGTTGGCAAACGCACATTGTCATCGACGCCGGCGGTCGTGACCCGGACCCCCGGCGCGAGCAGATAGAAGTTCGCGGTCGTACCGGCCCGGTTCGAGAAGGTCGCCATGTTGCCAGCATTGTCGATCGCCCCGACGGCGACGACACGGCCATTGACGGCAGGATCGCCCGCGATGATCCCCGGCTCGGTCGGGTTTATCCCCTTGGCGGCGGCCGTTTCGGTCGGCGCCGCGCCCTCGTTTCCGGCGGCGATGGTGAACAGCACGCCGCGGTTGGTCGCCGAGACGATGGCGCTGCGCAGGGCCGGCGAAATGTTGCCCTCCCCGCCCAGCGACATGTTGATGATACGCGCGCCGTTGTCGACGGCGTAGTTTATGGCCCGGATCAGATTCGTGTCGTTGAAGGAGCAGTTCTCGTCTGGTCCTGTACGCTGGCAATTGCCCGGCGTATCGGCGCGGATGGCGAGCACCTGCGCCTGATAGGCGAGGCCATGAATGCCGGTATTGTTCTTGTTGGCGACGATGACGCTGGCGACCATCGAGCCGTGGCCATCGGTGTCGATGTCGGTTGCGGCCCGGCCCGAGCCGCAGGACGATATGGCAGTCGCGCACACATCATGGGAGCCGGCGATACGGTCAGTCAACTCGCTGATCGTGGTGTCGACATCGGTGTCGATGACGGCGACGACGATGCCCCGCCCGGTCGCCCCTCGCGCATAGGCCGACGACGCGCGCGTCAGCTCGACACTGGTGTCGAGGTCGCCCGACTGGAACAGCCGCCCGAAATACTCCGGTGTTTCATAGAAGGAGGCCGGCTGGGTGGGCGGCGAGGGCGGCGGCGGTGAAGGCGGCGGCGAAGGCGGCGGCGGGGGCGGCGCAATCGGCGGAGGGAGCACAGGCCCACCCCCTCCCCCGCCGCCACCGGCGCATGCTGCAACCGACGCGGCCGCGAGCGAGGCAAGCAGGGCTGCGCGCACGATTCGGTACGCGGGTCGACGCTCGTCCTGCATGCAGAATTATCCTCGCGTCTTGCCGCTTCCCCGTGAGCCATGCTGGCGCGCACCGGATGGCGGGGTCAAGCATTTCGACCAGGACGAATGGCGGTCGCTTTGATCCCTGTTTGGCGACCTGCGCAAAGTTCCCGAGGCGCTAGCGAGCGACAGCCCTGCCGAGAAAAAGGGGAATCGAGTTGAGCGGCGTCTCGACCCAGTCGAGCAGCAGGTCGTGGCTCGCCACCGGCACAGCGTCCACCTGCTGCTGGGCGTAAGCGAGACCGAGATAGAACACCCTGCCCGTTGCGCGCAGCTGGGTCACCGCCCGGTCGTAATGGCCCTTGCCATAGCCAAGGCGACGGCCCCGCGCATCGAACGCCAGCAGGGGTGCAAGCACGAGGTTGGGCCGGACGATCTCCGCTTTTTCGGAAGGGTGTGTGAGGCCGAACGGCCCCTTCTCCAACGTGGCCTTGCCAGCATCTCGAAATGTCATCTCACCGCCGGCCTCGACGCGCGGCAGGACGATGCGCGCTCCCAGACGGGCAAGGCGGGCAAGCAATGGCGCCGCGTCGAGTTCGTCATTGATGGCCAGCGTGCCGGCCACCACCGGCCCGTAGCGCTCGAACAGCTTTATCGGGAACCGCCCGGCCAGCTTGTCAGCGGCGTCCGGATCGCGCGCCGCAGCCTCTGAGCGGATTTCCAGCATGTGACCGCGCAGGATGGCTTTCTGCTCGGCTATCTCGGCGGCGTCGGTGTTCATGGGGCTACCAGCCCCAGTTTCGGAATCGGGGCAATACGATTTGTGGGTGTTGAGGCGTCCGGCTGCTTCGCAGCCCCAAGGCCCCGAGGGGGCCGCCCGAAAGGCGGACATTTCAGCAAAGTGCGAGGGAAGAGAAAGGTTGGCGGGGCCACGTGCGCCGTACGAGCTTTATCATTCCCGTTCGACCCAGCAAGCTAGGTGGGCGCCAGATGATGAGGACCACGGTCCCCGCCAGAGCCAGCTCCCTGACAGAAATGTACGGTCGACGGAATGTTTTGCCGTTCGAACGCTGCAGCTTACCGCCAGGGAGGAAGGTAAGGGCTGGCCCCCTTTCCAACAAGTGAATTCGGCGGTTGAGGTGCAAAGGCCCTGAACTGGGAGTGAGCTGGCGTTAGCTTTTCCACCATCCTCCGGGAGAACTCATGAATAATCGCTATGTCGACATGACTGCATCGCCAGATGCTGCAGCGGCAGCCGAGGAATCCAGGCAACACATGAAAATCGCTGCCGGCAACGCCCTCGGCCACATCAAGGCTGCAGTCGGCAGCGCAATCAAAGACGCCAAGAACGCCGCTATGCATCAGGTGGAAGCCGCGCGTGAAAAGCGGGCGAGATGGGCCACAACACGACCACATTGCGGTTCCGCGGCCGCGCGGGCCAGGTCGAACAGGATCTGCCATGGCTTTCAGGCGCATTCACGAAATCGGCTGATGGCTTCGACAATGTGACGGACCCGCTGACGCACGGCGATCTTGGCCAGACCTCCAACGCCATTGCCGACTTCGCCAGGGGCCAGTTTCGCAGAGCGCGGCGCCGCCAAGGTCGGAAAGCGGCGCCCAGCATCCTCCACTCGAACCACGACAAGCGGCAAACTCTTCAGGGCGCGCGCATCAGCGTCCGCCCGTTGGCGTTGCAGGCGCGCTGCGTCACTTAACATTTGCATATCCGCCATCGATCCTTCGCAGGTATGAAGCCGGACCGTCACAGATCAGCCCTACCCCCACCGCGCGCCTCCGGGTCGGACGCGTGAACAAGCAAGCGGTGATTCATGAAACTCAAGCTTTTGATGGGAGCGGCGATCGTCTCCCTGAGCGCCGGCCAGGCGTTAGCGCAGACCGGACCTGACGCGACCTCAGAGACAGTTGCTGAAGACAGAGTCGTCATCATCGGCCAGGGCGAGACGCGCCAGACGCAGACGCTCACCGAGGCGGACCTTGATCTCGAAGCAGCTGGCTCAAGCCCGATCAAGCTGATCGAAAGCCTGCCCGGCGTGAACTATACCGCAGCCGACCCGTTCGGCGCCTATGAGTGGGCCGTGAACATCAACATCCGCGGCTTCCAGAAGGACCAGCTGGGCTACACGCTCGATGGCGTACCGCTGGGCGACATGAGCTATGGCAACTATAACGGACTGCACATCAGCCGCGCCATAATCTCGGAAAACCTCGGACGCGTTGAGCTTGCGCAGGGCGCAGCCTCCCTTTCCACCGCCTCGACCTCGAACCTCGGCGGCGCCCTCACCTTCTTCAGCCGCGCCCCCTCCGACAAGTTCGGCGGCGAGATCGCCCTGACCGCAGGCTCGGAAAGCATGCTCCGCGGCTATGCCCGTCTCGAAACCGGCGTCATTGCCGCGACGGGCGGCAAGGCTGCCCTGTCCTACGTCAATCACGAGCAGGACAAGTGGAAGGGCGATGGCCCGCAGAAGAACGAGCAGATCAACTTCCTGTTCGAGCAGCCGATCGGCCCTGGCGTGCTCTCCGGCTACTACAACTGGTCGCAGCGCCGCGAGACCGACTATCAGGATCTCTCGCTCGAGATGATCTCACGCCTCGGCTATGGCTGGGACAATTCCGCGCCCGACTGGGCTCTTGCCCAGCGCGTTGCAGACATCGCGAACAATCGTGGCGACACCGGCGCGCCGGTCACGAACGCCGCCGCCGGGCTGGTCTATCCCGCCCCCATCACCAACGCAGACGACGCCTATTACGATGCGTCCGGCCTGCGTGACGACAGCCTCGCGCGCCTGACCTATGACTGGGATATCTCCAGCGACTTCGCGGTCTCGGCAACCGCCTACATGCACGAGAACGAAGGCCAGGGCATCTGGTTCACCCCCTATGTCAGCCCGTTCTCGTTCGGACAGGGCGGCGCCACCGTCTCGCCGATCTCGGTCCGCACCACCGAGTACGACATGAACCGCACGGGCGTGCTCGGCTCGGCCACGTGGAATCTCGGCGATCACGAGATTGAAGGCGGCTTCTGGTACGAATACAACGATTTCAACCAGGATCGCCGCTTTTACGCCAACACGCGCCAGGCGCCGCGCCCGACGCTGGAATTCATGCGCAACCCGTTCGCGACGCAATGGTCCTACGCCTACGACTTCGAGACGCAGATGTTCTACCTGCAGGACGTCTGGCAGGTGAACGATGCGCTGACGCTCTCAGCCGGCTTCAAGTCGGTATCGGTCGACATGACCGTCGACACCAATGTCAACGGCTTTGCGGTTCCGGCAGCGGGCGCCAACAATGACCTCGATGGCACGATCACCTCGGAAGACAATTTCCTGCCGCAGGTCGGCTTCACCTACCTCCTGACCGGCGACAGCGAAATCTTCGGCGGCTACACCGAGAACATGCGCGCGCACACGCTTGCGCCGGCAGCCAGCCAGACGCAGTCAGGCTTCGACTTCATCAGGGCCAACACGGATCCGGAAAGCTCGAAGACGACTGAGCTCGGCTATCGCTATCGTAACGGACCGTTCGAAGGCGTGGCGGCGCTTTACTTCGTCAAGTTCGAGGATCGCCTGCTCGGCTTCTCGACCGGCGCGGGCATCATCGGCAACCCGTCAGTGATCCAGAACGTCGGCGGTGTCGAGACCAAGGGCCTCGAACTCGCCGGCAGCTACGACCTGGCCGACGACTGGACCCTCTATGGCTCCTACGCCTACAACGACAGCCAGTACGAGCAGGACGTCCGCAACCCGACGACCAACGCAGTGATCCAGGCAACCGGCGGCAAGACAGTCGTCAACGCGCCGGAGCACCTGTTCAAGGCAGACCTCGGTTACGACAATGGCGAACTCTACGGCCAGCTGTCGGTGGCCTACACCGGCTCGCGCTACTTCTCCTACGTCAACACGGCCGAGGTCGACGCCTACACGCTGGTCGACCTATCGGCGGGATACCGCTTCAGCGGAGCTCTGCTGGAAGGCGCGGAAGTCCAGCTGAACGTGACCAACCTGATGGACGAGGAATACGTCTCGACGGTCGGAACGAACGGCTTCAATGCCGGCGCTGACAACCAGACGCTGATGGTCGGCTCGCCGCGCCAGGTCTTTGTAACGCTGAGAAAGTCCTTCTAGCCTGCCCCGGTAGAAGGGCTGATACTGGCGCCGCCGGAGCCTGACACTCCGGCGGCGTTTTTCTTTGTGCAGGGCAGCGACATGAATTTCACGCGACGGGAAGCTTTGGCAGGCGCGGCGGCGCTTGGAGCAAGTGCATGTGTGACGGGGCCAGAGCCACAGGCGATGGCTGATGCGCACCCCGCGGCTGGGAAGACGCTCAGCCGCATCGCCTTTGGCTCGTGCGCAAAGCAGAGCAAGGACCAGCCGATCTGGGATGCCATCAACGGCGCGAATGCGGACCTGTTCATCTTCCTTGGCGACAACATCTATGCCGACACGCGCGACCCGAAGGTGATGGCGGACAAGTACGCCATGCTGGCGGCCAAGCCCGGCTTCCAGAAACTGCGCGCGAACACGCCCGTCTGCGCAATCTGGGACGATCATGACTATGGCGAGGACGACGCCGGTGCTGACTACCCGATGAAGGATGAGAGCCGCCGCCAGTTCTGCGATTTCTGGGGCGAGAGCCCCCAGAGCCTGCGCCGCACGCGCGACGGCATCTACGCTGCGCACCTGTTCGGCCCGTCTGGACAGCGCGTACAGGTTATCCTGCCTGACCTGCGCTGGAACCGCACACCCATCCGCAAGCTCGACCTTGGCGGCAAGACGTACGCCGTCTGGGAGAACGAACAGAGAAAGGCCGGCGCGCCTGTGCCTGGCCCGTATGAACGCAACCCCGCGCTTGATGCATCCATGCTGGGCGAGCCGCAGTGGGCATGGCTCGAGCAGCAGTTGCGCCAGCCTGCAGACGTGCGTGTCTTGGCCTCGAGCCTGCAGGTACTGGCCGACTTCGCCGGATGGGAGGGCTGGATCAACTATGCCCGCGACCACCAGCGCCTGTTCGCCGCAATGCGGGAGACGAACGCCAACGGACTGGTCTGCATTTCCGGCGACACGCACTATGCCGAGTTATCGATGCTCGACCTCAATACCCCCTACCCGATCTGGGACCTCACCTCGTCGGGCCTCACCGAGGTATGGCCTGTGCTTCCGCCAAATGCGCTCCGCGTGGGCGATGCGCTGCGCGAGAACAATTTCGGGCTCATCGACATCGACTGGAGCAAGCGCGAGCTCAACCTGCAGGCCTGCGATGCGAAGGGCGAGATCCGTATCAGCAGGCGCGTACCGCTGGATACGCTGAAGGCTGGGTAGCTATCGTCGCCAGACATCGGTCCGCTTTGCAGGCAGACGTTCAGGCATGGCTGGTCAAGCGCGCAAAGCTGGCGCAGACTCTCCCCAGAGACGGCCAGTCAGGCCGCCGGACTTCGGGGACCGAAATGACGACATTCACGAAAGCTGTGCTGGCTGGCGCGGCGGCCCTTGCGCTGGCGTCCTGTCAGGTGGCAGCTCCGCCGATGGCGGAAGCACCCGCAGCGTCGGCTACCCCGACAGTCGCCGCGCCCGCGCACGATATTGCTCCTGCCCCGCAACAGGTCGCTGGCGCGTCGGCTCACCCGGGCGAGGCCGTCTACAAGACCTATTGCGCTGCCTGTCATGACCAGCCGGAGGCGACGCGCTCGCCGGCGAAGGACACGCTGAAGCAGATGAGCCTTCAGCTCATCAACTTCGCGCTGACCGAGGGCAAGATGAAGGCGCAGGGCGCGTTGCTGTCTGCCGAACAGCGCGCGCAGGTCGTCAACTACCTGATCGGCGCCAAGCAGCCGGCCAACAGCTGGACAAGCGCGATGATGTGCGATGCGGCGCGCATGCCGGTGGATCTGGCAGGCGGGCCGACAATCACCAACTTCGGCTATGACATGCACAATACGCGCTCGCTTACGGCGGCGCAGGCGGGGCTCACCAAGGCGCAGCTCTCGAAACAGCCAGAGCTGGCCTGGGCGGTTGGCTTCCCCGATGCGACGGGCATGCGCGCGCAGGGCGCAGTCGTTGGCAAGAACATTTTTGTGCCAGTGGCGGACGCGGGCGCGATGTATGCCTTCGACATATCGGTTCCCGACAAACCCTGCCTGCAATGGGTCTACAACACGCCGGGCGGCGCGCCGCTGCGCACCAGCTCGGCCTTTGGCGTGGTTGATGGCGTGCCTCTGCTGGTGTTCTCGGGGCAGGACACCACAGTGCACGCAGTCGACGCACGCACCGGCAAGGCCGTGTGGACGAGGCATGTCGGAACGTACTCGTATTCGACCACGACAGGCACGCCGAGCATCCTGAAAGACCGCGTGATCGTCCCCGTGGCTCAGTTCGAGATCGTGTTCGCCGGCGACAACAAGGTCGCCTGCTGCACCAACCATGGCTATGTGCTGTCGCTCGATCCCAAGACGGGTGAACAGCAATGGCGCTACGACACCATGCCGGACGCAACGCATGTGCGCGACCGGGGCGATGGCAAGTCGCTGACGGGTCCGTCGGGCGCGCCGATCTGGAACTCACCCTCGATCGACGAGAAGCGCAACCTCATCTATTTCGCGACGGGTGAAAGCAATTCCCCTCCCGCGCACAAGAACACCAATGCGGTGATCGCGGTGGACCTCAAGACCGGCAAGGAGAAGTGGAGCTTCCACGCCACGCCGAACGACATCTACAATATCGGCTGCGACCTGAAGTCGAAGCCGGAGCTTCTGAACTGCACCAGCGCGCCGGAGACAGTCTATCGCGATGTCGACTTCGGCGCATCGGTGATCCTCGGCACGCACAGCGACGGCAAGCAGCTGGTCTATGCCGGGCAGAAATCCGGCTCGGTCTGGGCGTTCGAACCCGAGACGGGCAAGGTTGCGTGGCGCCGGCCGCTCGGCACCGGCGGCGCGCTCGGCGGCGTCCACTGGGGCATCGCCTTCGACAAGGACACAGTCTACGCGCCGATTTCCACGGTCGGCGTGCCGATCAGGGGCGAATGGGATTTCGACGCGTCGATCAAGCCCGGCCTCTATGCGCTGGACGCCAAGACCGGCAAGATCAAGTGGCAATACAACCCCGAACTCCCGCCCGGCTCCCCCGGCCTGCCGCCGGGCACACCGCCGATCTATCCCGTGCAACCGATCGCCATGTCGGCGGCGCCTGCCGTGATCGACGGCGTGGTGATCGCGGCAACGCTCGATGGCCGGCTGCATGCGCTCGATTCAACGACAGGCAAGCTGCTGTGGATCCAGGCGACGGCGAAGGCGTACACCACGGCCAATGGCGTGCCCGGCAAGGGCGGCGCAATTGACGCTGCATCGATCTACGCTGCGAACGGCCTGATCATCGCGAACTCCGGCTATGGCTCGTTCGGCCAGGCGCCGGGCAATGTGATCCTGGGGTTCAGGCCGGGGAACTAGCCCCCGCTAGGCAAAGCTCTTCGTGAGTTTGTCGATGGCCATGATCTGGCGCATCAGCTCTTCGAGTTCGTTGAGCGGCACCATGTTGGGGCCGTCCGACGGCGCCTTGTCCGGGTTTTCATGCGTCTCGATGAAGACGGCAGCGATGCCGACAGCAGCAGCTGCGCGTGCGAGGACCGGCACATACTGACGCTGACCGCCCGAAGTCGTGCCCTGCCCGCCGGGTTGCTGCACAGAGTGCGTGGCATCGAACACCACCGGCGCGCCGGTGGCGGCGAGTTCTGGCAGCGCGCGCATGTCTGACACGAGCGTGTTGTAGCCAAAGCTAACGCCGCGCTCGCACACCAGCACATCACGGCAACCGGACTGCACCAGCTTGTTCACGACATTCTTCATGTCCCAGGGCGCGAGGAACTGGCCCTTCTTGACGTTCACCGGCTTGCCCGTCTGCGCAGCGGCAATCAGCAGGTCGGTCTGGCGGGAGAGAAAGGCGGGGATCTGCAGAACGTCCACGGCCTGCGCGGCCTCGGCGCACTGGTCCGGCAGGTGAACGTCGGTGAGCACGGGCAGCCCTGACGTCTCACGGATTTCCGCGAAGATAGCGAGCGAGTCGCTGAGACCGAGCCCACGGGCCGTCGAGATGCTCGAGCGGTTCGCCTTGTCGAACGAGGTCTTGTAGATCATGTGCGCGCCAACACGGTCCGCGATCTCGCGGATGGCGGCAGACATCTCCAGCGCATGCGTCCGGCTTTCGAGCTGGCACGGCCCGGCGATGAAGGCCACCGGCAGGCTCTGTCCGATGCGGACGATTCCGCGCGGGGCCGGGATTTCAACGATGCGGTTGGGTGTGAGGTCCAGGCCGTCTGCCATGGCGGGCTCCTGTTATTGGGGCCATATGGCGCCATTGGAGGAAGAGCGCCAGACTCCAGCTGGAATCATTCCAGAAACAGAGTGTCGCGGGCCCTACTCCCGGTCCAGCGCCGCCAGCACGCCATCTACCGCCTCTTTCACCAGATCCTCGTTCTCGGCCTGCGCCATCACGCGGATCAGCGGCTCAGTGCCGGACTTCCGGACCAGCAGGCGGCCGCGCGCGCCCAGCGCCTTCTCGGCGGCGGCGATTGCGTCCTGCACCGCCTTGCGGCTCAGCGGATCGGCGCCGGTGAACTTGCGGTTGACCAGCTTCTGCGGCGCGGGATCGAACACATGGGCGACTTCCGACAGTTTCTTGCCTGTCTCCTGCATCACCGCCAGAACCTGCAGCGCCGCCAGCAGGCCATCGCCGGTGGTCGAGAAATCCGACAGTACGACATGGCCGGACTGCTCGCCGCCTACGTTGAAGCCCTTCTCCAGCATGCGCGCCACGACATAGCGGTCGCCCACCTGCGTGCGCTCCATCTTCACGCCGATGCCCTTGAGATGGTTCTCGAGGCCGAGATTGGACATGACGGTCGCCACGACCGTGTTCTTTGCAAGCCGGCCCTGGCTCTTCCAGGACGAGGCGATGAGGCCGAGCAGCTGGTCGCCATCGATGATCTTGCCATGCTCGTCACACATCACGACGCGGTCGGCATCGCCGTCCAGCGCGATGCCGATATCGGCGCGGTAGCGATGCACGGCGTCGACCATGGCGCGTGTGTCGGTCGAGCCGATCTCGCGGTTGATGTTGAAGCCGTTGGGGTCGTCGCCAATGGCAAAGACTTCCGCGCCAAGCTCGTAGAGTGCCTTGGGCGCCACCTTGTAGGCGGCGCCGTTGGCGCAATCGATCACGACGCGCAGGCCCGAGAGGCGCAGCTTGCGGGGAAAGGTCGATTTGACGATCTCGACATAGCGCGACTGCGCATCGTCTACGCGCTGCGCCCGGCCGAGATCTGGCGGCGAGGCAAGGTCCTCGTCGAGCGGCCGCGCCATCAGCGCTTCGATCGCGAGTTCGGCTTCATCCGAAAGCTTGTAGCCATCCGGCCCGAACAGCTTCATGCCGTTGTCCTGATAGGAATTGTGCGAGGCCGAAATCATCACGCCAAGGTCCGCGCGGAGCGAGCGCGTCAGCATCGCCACGCCGGGCGTCGGCAGCGGCCCGAACAGCACCACGTCCATGCCCTTGGCGGTAAAGCCAGCCGTCAGCGCCGGCTCCAGCATGTAGCCGGACAGACGCGTGTCCTTGCCAATCACGACAAGATGCCGGCGCGGGTCTGACTTGCGGAAATAGGTGGCGGCGGCCATTCCCAGCCGCATCGCGATTTCCGGCGTCATCGGCCAGGTATTGGCCGTGCCGCGAACACCGTCCGTGCCGAAGAATTTCCGGGCTGTCATCGTTCCTCACTCAAACGCGCCTGCCAAAGCCAAAGCGGGCTGATAAGGCTCATGTCGCTAGCAGAAACCCCATCCCCCCCAGATAGCGCCAGGTCAAACCGTGATTTTCATGACGGACCGTGGCCATGTTTTGCAATACCTTAAGCGGGCTTGGCCCCTAGATCACCGTCTTTCCTGCAGTTCGGAGCGCTTCGTAGATGTGCGGTATCATCGGAATCCTCAGCGACCAGCCGGCGGCCCCCCGCCTGGTGGAGGCGCTGAAGCGGCTGGAATACCGCGGCTACGACTCGGCAGGCATCGCCCTGCTCGAGGGCGGCAAGCTGGAGAGGCTGCGCGCGCCGGGCAAGCTGGCCAATCTCGACGCCAGGGTGGGCGAGCGCACGCTCAAGGCCGGTGTCGGCATCGGCCACACGCGCTGGGCCACCCACGGCCAGCCCAACGAGACAAACGCCCACCCCCACGCCTCCGGCCGCGTCGCGATCGTGCACAACGGCATCATCGAGAATTTTCGCGAGCTGCGTGAGGCGATGGAAGGGCGCGGTCGAACGTTCGTTACCGAAACGGACTCCGAGACCATCGCCCATCTGATCGACGAGAATCTGAGCAAGGGTCTCAAGCCGAAGGACGCCTTCAAGGCTACCCTCGACGAGCTGCGCGGCGCCTTTGCCATCGCCGCCATCATTGAAGGTGAGGACGATCTCATCCTTGGCGGCCGTCGCGGCTCGCCCCTGGTCATCGGCATTGGCGAGGGCAAGGAGATGTTCCTTGGCTCCGACGCACTTGCCGTCGGCCCCTTCACCACCCGCGTGATCTACCTCGAAGAGGGCGACTGGTGCGCCCTCACCCGCACCTCGTTCGAAGTGTTCGATGCTGCGGGCAGGTCGGTCGAACGCGCAGAAACCCATGTCCCCGCCGCCGGCGCCGCCGCCGAGAAGGGCAACTATCGCCACTTCATGCAGAAGGAGATCTATGAGCAGCCCGACTTCGTCGGCCGCACAGTCTCCGGCTATATCGATGCCTACGAGCTCAAGGCCGTCCTGCCCACACGCCCCGGCAAGAAGACGCTCGACTTCACGCAGTTCGACCGCATCCAGATCGTCGCCTGCGGCACGGCCTACTATGCCGGCTTTGTCGGGAAATACTGGTTCGAGCAGCTCGCCGGCATCGTGACCGATGTCGATGTGGCTTCCGAATTCCGCTACCGCGAACCGGTGCTTGGTCCGCGCACGCTGGCCATCGTCGTGACGCAGTCGGGCGAGACCGCCGACACCAAGGCTGCGATGGAGTACGCCAAAGCCAAGGGCGTGATGACCGCCGCCGTCGTCAACGTGCCCACCTCCTCCATCGCGCGCGAATGCGACGCCGTCCTGCCGACGCTGGCGGGCGTGGAGATCGGCGTCGCCTCGACAAAGGCATTCACCGCACAGCTCTGCGCGCTGCTCGCAACAGCCGTAGCCGCTGGCCGTCAGCGTAACTTCCTCTCGCGCGAGCGTGAAAAGGAAATCGTCGGATCGATGATCGAACTGCCGCGCCTGATTGCCGAAGCTCTGAAGACGGAACCGCAGATCATGAAGCTGGCGCCGGAAATCGCGAAGGCGCGCGATATCCTCTATCTCGGCCGCGGCCAGCACTATCCGATCGCACTCGAAGGCGCCCTGAAGCTGAAGGAAATCTCCTACATCCACGCCGAGGGCTATGCTTCGGGCGAACTCAAGCACGGCCCCATCGCGCTCATTGATGAGCGCACGCCGGTGATCATGGCCGCGCCGCACGACCACCTGCTGGAGAAGTCGCTGTCGAACCTTCAGGAAGTCGCCGCCCGCCGGGGGAAGGTCTTCCTCGTCTCCGACAAGGCCGGCATCAAGCAGGCAGGCAACGCGCCCTTCGGCACGATCGAAATCCCAACCTGCGAACGTGTGATCCAGCCAATTGTAACCGTGGTTCCGCTGCAGCTGCTCGCCTACCATGTCGCCGTCGAGAAGGGCACGGATGTCGACCAGCCGCGCAACCTCGCCAAGTCGGTGACGGTGGAGTAGCGGTGGTTGATTTTGTGTATCCTATTGGATACGGGCGGTGATGTTCACCGTCCTGGCGACAGAAGCGTTTTCTGCCTGGCCTGGTGGCCTCAAAGACGCACCGACATGCCGCCGGCTCACGCGAAGGCTTGACCGGGTTGAACGTGGCCATCTGGGCGACATCAAGGTCGTCGGCGAGGGCGTCATGGAGATGCGTGAGCATTTCGGCCCCGGCTGGCGCATGTACGACGTCCAGCGCGGAACGACGGTGATCCTGATGCTGGGCGGCGGCGACAAGGACTCGCAGGTGCGAGATATCGCAGCCGCAAAGCGCATCGCAGCAGACCTGGAGGATTGAAGATGAGCGGGAAGATCAAGATTTCCGAACTGCGCAAGTTCGATATCTCCGACGATCTCGATAGCGACGAAGCAATCGCGGAGTATCTTACGGAAGTTCTCGCCGAGCATGACGGTGAGGCTTTCGCTCATGCGCTGGGGAAAGTGGCGCGAGCGCGCGGCATGACTGACATTGCGGCCGCAGCAGGGCTTGGCCGCGAATCGCTCTACAAGTCGCTGCGCGATGGCGCTGAGCCGAAATTCGAGACGATCCGGCGGGTGTGTGAAGCGCTTGGCCTGCGGCTGGCGGTCGTTACCAGCGACGCGGCCTGAAAATCCGGAGACACGACCGCTGGCCCCTCCATTGCAGCCAGTCGTCAGAATCGGTTGGTACGCTAGTTTCGGCTGCGCGCCCCTTAACCAGACCAGGAATTTACCATGAAACCTGTCCGAAAAGCCGTCCTGCCCGTCGCCGGTTTTGGCACGCGCGTGCTGCCAGCCACCAAGGCGGTACCCAAGGAAATGCTGACGGTGTTCGACCGCCCCGCCCTGCAATACGTGGTGGACGAGGCGCGCGAAGCGGGCATCGAGCACTTCGTGTTCATCACCGGCCGCGGCAAGCAGGCGATCGAGGACTATTTCGACAAGGCCTACGAACTCGAAGCCACCCTGGAAGCGAAGAAGAAGGACGCCATCCTCGCAGAGGTGCGCGCCGCCGCCCTGCCTCCCGGCGCCTCCAGCTTCACGCGCCAGCAGGCAGCCCTCGGCCTCGGCCATGCCGTGCTGTGCGCGCGCGACATCATCGGCAATGAGCCCTTCGCCGTGCTGCTGCCCGACGTGATCGTGAAGGGAACCAGCCGCTCCTGCCTCGGCCAGATGATCGACGCCTACAACGAGGTCGGTGGCAACATCATCGCAGTCGATGAAGTTCCCCAGGAGCGCGTCAACCAGTATGGTGTGATCGACCCCGTCACGGCGGGTGACGCCGGCCCGCTGGTGAAGATGAAGGGCATGGTCGAGAAGCCCCCGATCGACAAGGCGCCCTCGCGCCTCAAGATCACCGGCCGCTACATCCTCCAGCCCGAAGTGTTCGACCTGCTGGCCACGCAGACCCCCGGCGCCGGCGGCGAGATCCAGCTCACCGACGCGATGCAGCGCCTGATGTCGGCCCAGGATTTCCACGCCTTCAAATATGCCGGGCAGGATTACGATTGTGGCGACAAGCTGCTCTATCTGGAAGCCTTCGCCGCCATGGCGCTCGCGCACCCGGAGCTTGGCGCCAGGGCGCGCGAAGTGCTCGAGGCGACGCTCAAGAAGGGCTGAGCTTCGCCCGCCCGACCTTCAGCCGCAATGCGCCACATAGTCGATCGTCGGCGCGATGCCTGCACGCCAGGCACGCACGACGCCGTCCTGGATTTCGAACACGAATTTGGTGTCGCCATCGACGACGGTGAGATCGGTGATTTCGGGCTCGAACGCATTCGTCGCCATGCCCATCGCATCGCCGAACTTCGTGCGGATCGCTGAGGCCTGCGTGCCGACGCCGAAACCGTCCGCCGTACGCGCCGCCTCGGTCATCAGGTCGACCCGACCCACCCGGCCGCCCTCCCCCAGAAAGCTGACCCCCGTCACGGGCTCGACCGCAAACAGTTCATGGCAACCGGCTTCCGGCGCCACCCCATCGGCGGGCGCCTCATAACTTTCCAGTGACACGGGAAAGGCCTGCCGCGCTTCAGCAACCGTCATGCCGAAACGTACGCCGCAATAGCCTTCAGGCGTTACCTCACCACATCGCGCCAGCGCCGTGCGTTCAGCGTCAGCCGCCTCTGCGGGGGGCATTTCTTCAACTGGCTCGGACGAAACAACGGCCTCGCCCCCGCAGGCCGCAAGCAGCGCGAGGCTCACCAGACCAGAGAGCAGAAACCTCGCCATCAACGCCTCGGACGCCAGAGGCAAACCCTAGCGGATCAGAAGGGTTCGAAACAGTCGTAATTGCGCTGGCGGATGATCAGCCCGTCCTCATACTCGATAACCTGGCAGATGCGCGCCCGCATCGCCTCGCCAGCCCGCACCGTGCCGACGGGCGTGCGCGGATAGCCTGTCCATGTGTATTCGAGAATGATCCGGTCGCCCAGTTCGGTGACGGTGTGAATGTCGTAGATCTGGCGTTCCATCAGCTTCATGCCGCGTTCGGCGCCTTGGAGGATAGCTTCAAGATCACGCTGCGCACCGTGTGGTACCAGTCGGTTGGGGAACTCGTACTGGACGGCGTCGGGATGATAGAAGGCGGCAAGGTCGTCGCCGACCGCGCCGCCCTCGACAGCCGCTACATAGGCCCGCGCCTTGCGTTCAAGCGACATCGAATCCTCCGTGCCGGAGGGTCAATCTAGAGCACCATCTGGCCCTGCGTCACCAGTGCGACAGTCTTGCCTGCCTCGCTGGTGATGCGGGCCTGCCAGACCGACCTTCTGCGGCCGATAGGGATGGGCGCGCAATGACCCAGAACAGTCTGGCCTTCCTTTGCCAATCCGAGTAAATTCGTCTTGCTTTCAAGGGTCGTGGCGCCAGCCGCGCCCGCAGGCAGGTTCATCGATGCACCCATGGCCCCAGGCATGTCGGCCAGCGCCAGCGCCATCGCCGGCCCGCCATGCTGTCCCTTTCAATTGCAGAGGTCCGGCCACACCAGCAGGCGCCGTGAGGCCAGTACCGTCGAGGTGATCGAAGCGTCTCAGTTCGCCGCCATGAACGCATCAACCGCCGCGACATGGCGCGCGAGTGAAGCCACATCCAGAAATGATCCGGTGAACGAGTTCTTGGCAAGCGTCACGATATCGTCCCGCGTCAGCCCTACCGCCTGCGCCGTGCGCACGTAGTTGTCGCCAACATAGCCGCCGAAATAGGCCGGATCGTCAGAGTTGCACGTCACCTTGAGGCCAAGGTCCAGCATCCGCTTCATCGGATGGTCCTTGAGCTCGTGCACGACGCAGAGCTTGAGGTTAGACAAGGGACACACCGTCAGCGTCATCCCCTGCTCGACCAGACGCCGGGTCAGCGCGGCATCCTCCAGCGCGCGATTGCCATGATCCAAGCGATCGACATGCAGGATATCGAGCGCCTCAAAGACATATTCCGGAGGCCCCTCTTCCCCCGCATGCGCGACGATCTTCAGGCCATGGCTCTTCGCTGCCTGGAACACGCGGGCAAACTTCGAGGGCGGATGGCCCTTCTCTGAGGAATCGAGCCCCACCCCCGCGATCCTGTCGAGATAAGGCTCCGCCGCTCGCAGCGTCCTGAAACTCGACTCCTCCTCGAGGTGGCGCAGGAAGCACATGATCAGCTTCGACGTGACGCCGAACTTCGCCTCGGCCTCGCGCATGCCCTGCAACAACCCCTCGATGGCGACGGAAAAGGGAAGCCCACGATCCGTATGCGTTTCGGGGTCGAAGAAGATCTCCGCATGCACGCCGCCATCGGCCTGCAGCCGCGCGAAATAAGCCAGCGCCAGCTCGCGGAAATCATCCTCCGTCTGCAACACGTTTGCGCCCTGATAGTAGATGTCGAGAAAATCCTGCAGGTTCGAGAAAGCGTAGGCCGCCCTCACCTCCTCAACGCTCCTGAACGGGATGTCGACCTTGTTCCGCCTGCCCAGCGCGAACATCAGTTCCGGCTCCAGCGAGCCCTCGATGTGAAGGTGCAGTTCCGCCTTGGGAATGCCGCGAATGAAGGCTTCGGATACGGACATGAATGGCTCCAGGTCAGGCGGAGACACTAGCAGTCCGGATGCGGGGTCTGCAAAGTCGTACTCGCCTGGGGGAGGGATTCGCATGCTCCAGGTTCGCCGACAGGTCGCTGCTGCAGCCATGTTTGGCGCCGTAGGCTGCGCGATGCCGACAGCTCCCATGCCTGCCGACATGGACATCGAATTCGCCCGCGGCTGCTGGGTGCAGAGAGAGGCGCCAGGCGAGCGGGTGCAGGCCTTTCTCCGCCTGCTGCCTGATGGCGACAGCCTGTCGGGTCAGATCGCCGACGTCAGCACCGGCGACTGGATCACCGTCGCGACGTTTTCATTCACCCGTGCGGGCGATCGCGTGACATTCGATGCCCGCGACATGCCTGAACTGCCTGCCCACACACGCATCGATCCATCCCGCCTTGCCACCAGCTTCGGCTGGGCGCGTCCGAAATCCGGTGGAAAGCTCGCCGCCTATGCCGGGTCGGCGCCCTCCCGCAGCTTCCTGTTCGCCGAGGGCGGAGAGGACACGCTCGCCATCCGGGCCGTCACAGCCGAGCCTGACGCCACGCTGGTGTTCACCCTGTTCGATGGCGAACGCGACGGCTGCGACTGATCGAATTTCATCGATCGCCTTGCAACGATCCTAACCATCCGGCGCCAGTCTTGGCGGCAATTCCCTGTCCGGATTCCGACCATGACGAACACCTCAGGCCTTATCGCGCTCGTCGGCGACGCGCCTCACGCGTGGACGATGGTCAACGCGCTCCGCTGTCGTTTTGGCGACTTTCCGGTGATCGTCGAGCGTGGCGAGCCAGCCTCCGCCTTCTGGGCGCGCCGGAAGAGGAAGCTCGGCGCCGCCACCGTCTACTCGATGAAAGCAGCGCAACTTGCTGCGAAGGCCACCAAATACCTGTCGCGTGGACGCCTTTCGGCCCTGAAGGTCGAATGCGATGCGACGCCAGTTGACGGCGACCTGCGAACACACGTCGACAACCTCAACGCCGAGCACTCCCTCGCGCGCATCCGGCAGCTTGCCCCGCGCGCCGTTTTCGTCGCTTCGACCGGCATGCTGCGCCGGCCGCTGCTGGAGGCCTGCGCCTGCCCGGTCGTGAACTACCACTCCGGGGTGAACCCAGCCTATCGCGGCATCAATGGCGGCTATTTCGCGCTGGCGAATGGCGAGCCCGAGCATTTTGGCGTCACTCTGCATCTCGTGGATCTCGGCGTCGACACCGGCCCTGTCCTCGCGACCAACCGCATACCTGTCGCCGCCAATGACAACATGCAGACCTACATGACACTCATGGCTGCGAAGTCACAGGATCTCGTCGTCGAGACCATGGCGCGCGTGCTGGCCGGCGAGGCAAAGCCCCTGCCGCCCAGCACGCTGCCGTCGAAGCAGTACTACGCGCCGACCTTCGGCCAGTACCTTGTCAACGGTATCAGGCGTGGCGTCTGGTAAGGGGTCTGGCGGCGCAGCTCCATCAGACATGACTCCATCGCTATCGTCTTGCCGGCATTAGCCAGCTGCCCGCTGACCGCCAGGTCCGGCGACGTCGACGTGTCGACAGCGCACGTGGCAAGCGGCATCAGGTTCAATACTGCGCTCATCGCGCACTGCCTGTTCGAACGCTTGCATCCCGCGGACGCTCACGTCAGGAACGGCGGGCCTGGCCTCTGCTTCAGCCGACTGCGCCCCCCGGATGCTAATGCCCGACCGGTTTCGTCAGGTCGAACTCGACGCGGAAGAACCGCTCCGGCCGGCGCAACTCATAGGCGAACAGCGTCGGCGTCACCTCCATCGCCCACACATTCGTGACCGAAACCGGATTGCCCTTCGTCTCGAACAGGACCTTCGAGAATGCATCGGCCGGAAACTCCTGCCGCGCCTGGCTGCCCGCATTGACAGTGTCGCCACCATATTGCGACAGCTCGTCTTCGGTTCCATCCGCGTGACGATGATCGTGCTTCAGCCTGAGGCCTGCCGGGATACGCGAAACCACCCACGTCCGGGATCTGTCGGCGCCGACCGCGAAGGGGATGCGAACCTCATCCGACGAACACGCCGCTACCCGCATCACCAGCCGCTCGCCGGCCATATCGGCGTCCGCCGCATCGGTAGAGACAACCTTGCCTGCGAATGCCTGCCCACACAGCGTGCCCAGCCGCGTCATGAACACATCCGCCGGCACGAGCGCCGCCGCTGGCGCTTGCGTGCCTGTCATGGTCGTTGCGGCCGGCGGCGAACAGCCAGCCGCCGCGAACGACAAGGGCAAGAGGAGAAGCAGCGCTGCGTGTTTCATCGCGCCAGGTTGCAACATCGGCCCGTCTGACGCCAGATGAGGCGCCAACAAAAGGAACGCGCCCGTGTTCAGCATCTCGGCCCGCCTGAAGAGCTTCAGTCACGCGCTGAGCGGGCTGGGCTTCATGCTGCGCACACAGCACAATGCGTGGATCCACCTCGTCGCAACGACCATTGTGGTCCTCGCCGGCCTCTGGATGAAATTGGGACCTCACGACTGGCGCTGGATCGTTCTCGCCATTGCGCTCGTCTGGGTCGCCGAAATCGTCAATACCGCTTTCGAACATCTCTGCGATGTGGTCCAGCCAGAGTTCCACCTCGCGGTGAAGGCTGCCAAGGATGTCGCAGCCGGTGCGGTTCTGGTCGCCGCCCTCGCTGCCGCTGCAATCGGCGTACTCGTGTTTCTTCCTTATGTTTCAACCTGACCACGGAGGTCCTGCCACATGCCCATCCGCACCCGCGTGACTGAAATGCTCGGCATCGAGAAGCCGATCATCCAGGCAGCCATGGGCTGGATCGCTCGCGCCAGACTGTCGTCAGCTGTCTCCAACGCCGGCGGCATGGGCATCATCGAAACATCGTCAGGCGAACTCGACGCGGTGAAAGATGAGATCGTCAAGATGCGCGATCTCACCGACAAGCCGTTTGGGGTCAACGTCGCGCAGGCCTTCGTGCGTGACCCCGGCATTGTCCAGTTCGTGATCGACCAGGGTGTCAAATTCGTCACGACTTCGGCGGGCGACCCGATGAAGTACACCTCGCTCCTCAAGCGCGCAGGCCTCACCGTCTTCCATGTCGTGCCGAACCTCGCAGGCGCGCTGCGTGCCGTCGAGGCTGGCGTCGATGGTCTGATCGTCGAGGGAGGCGAAGGCGGGGGCTTCAAGAACCCGAGGGATGTTGCCTCCATGGTGCTGATCCCGCTCGTCTGCGAGCGGGTGAACATACCCGTGGTCGCAGCAGGCGGCATCATGGACGGACGCAGCATGGCGGCGGCGTTCGCACTGGGCGCCGAAGGCGTGCTGATGGGCACACGCATCCTGTCGTCGGCAGAAAGCCCGGTTCACCACAACTGGAAGGAAGCAATCGTAAATGCCGAAGCTACAGACACCGTCTTCCTCAACCGCAAGGGACCGGGCCCGGCGCTGCGAGCACTCAGGACCGAGCGCACCACACGTCTCGAGGCCGATGGCTCGCCCAACATCTTCGAAGAATTCGCCCGTACGGAGGACGTCTATTTCGGCGGCGACCTCGAAGCTGGCATCGCCCTCACCGGCCAGGTCGCTGGCCGCATAACGGAGGTCAAGCCGGTCGGGCAGATCTTCGAGGAAACGATGCTGGAGTTCGAGCGCGTCCTGTTGCGCATGCAGGACATGAAACGCTGACGCTTGCGCAAGCACACGCCCCCGAGCATATAGCCGGTCATGACCTCCGCCCGAACCCTCTACGACAAGATCTGGGACGCCCACGTCGTCGCCGCCGACAAGGCGTCGGGCGAGAGCCTGCTGTATATCGACCTGCACCTCATCCATGAGGTCACGACGCCCCAGGCCTTCGCCGGACTGCGGACAAGCGGCCGCCGCGTGCGCCGGCCCGACCTCACCCTCGCCGTCGCCGACCACAACACGCCCACCGAGGGCCAGTCGCTCGGCATGGCAGGCGTCAGGGATTCCGAGGCGCGCGAGCAGCTCGAAACGCTCGCCCGCAATGTGAAGGACCACGGCATCCAGTTCTTCCCGATGGGCGACATCCGGAACGGCATTGTCCATGTCGTCGGCCCCGAGCAGGGCCGCACGCAGCCGGGCCTCACCATCGTCTGCGGCGACAGCCACACCTCAACGCACGGCGCCTTCGGCGCCCTCGCCCACGGCATTGGCACCAGCGAAGTCGAGCACGTCCTCGCCACGCAGACGCTGCGCGCGCGCAAGATGAAGAACATGGCCGTCCGCGTCGAAGGCGAGTTCCGCCCCGGCGTCGGCGCCAAGGATCTCGCGCTCCACCTGATCGCCATCATCGGAACCAATGGCGGCGCAGGCCATGTCATCGAATACATGGGCTCGGCCATCCGCTCCATGTCGATGGAAGGCCGCATGACGCTCTGCAACCTCTCCATCGAAGGCGGCGCCCGCGCCGGGCTTGTCGCCCCCGATGAGAAGACCTTCGACTACATGAAGGGCCGTCCCGCCGCGCCGAAAGGCGGACAGTGGGAAGTCGCGCTCCAGCACTGGAAGACGCTCACCTCGGATGACAGCGCGCAGTGGGATGCAATCATCGATATCGCCGCGGAGGAGGTGGCGCCAACGATCACCTGGGGGACGAGCCCCGAACAGGCGGCGCCCGTCACGGCGACTGCGCCAATCCCTGAACAGATCAACGACCCGGTGAAGCGCGAAGCCGCGGAGCGCGCCCTCGCCTACATGGGTCTTGAGCCCGGACAGAAGCTCGAAGGCCTCAGGGTCGACCGCGTCTTCATTGGCTCGTGCACCAATTCCCGCATCGAGGACCTGCGTGCCGCCGCAGACATCGCGAAGGGTAATCACGTCGCCGCAGGCGTACGCGCCATGGTCGTTCCCGGCTCCGGCCTGATCCGCGCGCAGGCGGAGGACGAAGGCCTCGACAAGGTCTTCATCGACGCCGGCTTCGAATGGCGCGAGCCAGGCTGCTCAATGTGCCTCGGCATGAACCCCGACATTCTGAAGCCCGGCGAGCGCTGCGCCTCCACCTCGAACCGTAATTTCGAAGGTCGCCAAGGCCGCGGCGGCCGGACGCATCTGATGAGCCCCGTGCTCGCCGCGAAAGCCGCGCTTGCGGGTGTGATCACCGGCTGACCGGTGCGGTACTCGGCGACGGCCCCGCCTTCTTGTCATCGCACACGCGCAGGTTTCGCAAGCGAGACGACAGGACGTTAACGATCACGCGCGCCAAAGGTTAACGCGCGTGCGGCCAATTGCACCGGGCAGGCGAAACTGCCATGATCTCGCCCTACTTCGAGGGCTCTTGCCGGGGGGCGGGACGGCAGCGGGAATCTCGATGAAAAGACTGCTTCTTGCCCTGGTCCTGGTCATCGCGGGCGCCGCGATTTTCCTTGGGCCGCCACTCCGCTCAGCATTCGCCGACACCGAGGTCGAGATCACGCTCGGCCGCGCGCCCATGCACCCGACCCAACAGGCTCTCAATTTCATGCTCGACGCGCCCGAGGAAGCGGCGCTGCCAGCCAAGAAGAAGATGAAGCTGTGGGCGACCTACTATCACATGCCCACCGTACGTCCGTCCTGGACCAGCGTGGCCGCCAAGCCGCTGCTCGATCGCAAGGGCAATCCGGTGTCTGCGCCTCTCTCCACCGAAGACTGGTGCGACGCTGCAATGCAGGGCTCCGTCTGGGTCGACAACGGCAAGGACGAACCCACGGCCTACATGTACATCGATAGCGGCGGCCCCGAACAGGTCGTATGCGACCGCTATTTCGGCGATCTGTCCGACCGCATCAAGAACGCGACGCGTCGTGCGCGCTTTGCCCCCTTCCACCATCCGCTGGCATGCGACGTGCGCCCCATTCCGCTGATGCCGTTCCGCACCGTCGCAATCGACCGCGACCGCTTCAAGATGGGGACGGTCTTCTTCGTGCCCGAACTTCGCGGCAAGCAGTTCTGGGCGGACGGCGAGTTCTACACCCATGACGGTTACCTGATCGGCTCTGACACGGGTGGCGCGATCGAGGGCAACCACATTGACATGTTCGTCGAGGACGCCGCTGTCGATCCGCTTCCAGAACTGGTGAAGTCCAGTTCACGCCACACTTTCGAGGCCTATGTCATCGCCAATGATCATCCGATGGCGATCGCCCTGCATGACGCCGGCGATGAGGTCTGCAAGGACTCCGACCGCCCCGGCCGCAAGAGCAAGCAGTCCGGCGCCATCTGAACGCGCTAACGGTTCAGTAACTGCTCTGACCCCTTCGCTGGTCATATGAAGGACCTGTCCGACATACTGGGTCTCAAGTCCGAGCCGGTCGCCAGCGGGCTCGACGGCCCCGCCGCGAGCGCTCCGGCCCCCGTCGTTCGCGAGCCCTGGCAACGCGCCAACCTGTCGAAACTTCGCCGGTTCAGCCTCTCGGTCGTGTTCGGCCTCACCGCCTGCGCCACCGCCGCCGTGCCCGGCAGCGTGCCCGTCGTGACGGGCGACGCCGCGCGCCTGCCGGCCCTGACGTCGCCCTACGCGCGCGCCCTCGCCTTCTCGCTCGCAGCGCCAGACGAAGAGGCGCTCGGCCCGGACCTGCGCCTGTGGGCGACGCACTATCACACGCCAGAGATAAAGCCCGCGGCTGCGGAAATGGCCGACGCCTTCCCGCTCATTGGCCGCAACGGCGATCCGATCTCGCCGCCGCTCACCCAGCGCGACTGGTGCGAATCCGCGCTGCAGGGCTCTGTCTCTGTCCGCACGGGCGAGACAGCGACGGCCTACGTTTATGTCGATGACAAGGGCCCCGAGCAGGCCAATTGCGATCAGTGGCTTGGCTCGCTGTCGGACGGCGTCAAGAACGCCACGCGTCGCGCGCGCTTCATGAAAGTGAACCACGCGCTCGGCTGCGGGTCGCGTAACCATCCGCTCGTCCCCTTCCGCACCATCGCCGTCGATCCGGCAAAGATTCCCATCGAGAGCGTCGTCTACGTGCCCGAGCTGCGCGGCCGCGCCTTCCGGCACAATGGCCGCGAGTATGTCCACGACGGCTATCTCTTCGCCGGTGATCGCGGCGGCGCGATCAAGGGCGCGCATATCGACGTCTTCATGGTGGATGGTGCGGCAGGCCCGCTCGAGGATCTCTTTGCCTCGAGCGACGCGCGGACCTTCGCTGCACACGTTGTAAGCAAAAACCACGCGAGCGCACGCGCTGTGTCCATCACCCAGTCAGCGCGCTGCGACGCGGATTAGTCACCCCCGCGTGAACCCCGCCCGCTGGACAAGCGTTCCCGCGCATTGGCAGACTGGCTGCAAAAGCTAGATCAAACCTTGTCGCATCGACGGCGCGGCATCCGGGAGAGAAACATGACACGATCACTGATGGCCAGCACCATCGCCTTGGCGACAGTCACGCTGGCGACAGGCTGCAACTATTTCGGCGGCGACGGCTCCCGCAGCGCCCCCCAGATCCCCGTCGCGCCGACCCTATCGGCAGCCCCGCTCCCGCAAACGCCGAACCCGCCCGCGGCCACAACACCAGCACCCACACCCGTCGCGACAGCGCCTGCCGCGCCCGCTGGTCCATCCTCCCGCACCGACTACTCCGTGCCGGCCCACTGGCTCTGCAAGCCAGGCAAGGCGAACAACGCCTGCGAGGTGAATCTCGACGCCACCGTCATCAACGCCGATGGCTCCATCAGAATCGAAAAGTTCACGCCCAATCCCAACGCCCCGATCGACTGCTTCTATGTCTATCCGACGGTCTCGCTCGACCCCTTCACGCAGTCGGACCTCGTGCCCGGCGAGGAAGAGCTCAACGTCGCCAAGGCGCAGCTCGCACGCTTCGGCTCGCAGTGCCGCATCTTCGCGCCGATGTACCGCCAGTTCTCGCTCGGCGCCCTGCGTGCCCGCATGTCAGGCGGCGGCGAAGTACCCGTGCGCGGCACGCCTGCTGACGCCGCAGCCGATGTTGATGACGCGTGGGCATGGTATCTCGCCAACGAGAACAAGGGACGCGGCGTCGTCATCCTCGGCCACTCGCAGGGATCCGGCCAGATAACGCGCCTGATCGCCTCGAAGATCGACGGTAAACCGGACCAGGCAAAGCTCGTCTCCGCGATCATCCTCGGCTCGACCATCCAGGTGCCGAAGAATGCCGATGTCGGAGGCACGTTCAAGAACATCCCGGTCTGCAAATCGTCCAGCCAGACCGGCTGTGTGATTTCCTTCTCGACCTACAGGGATACCGTACCGCCCAGCAACACCGCCTCCTTCGGCATCAATCGCGGCGAAACCGAAGCCGTATGCACCAACCCGGCAGCCCTTGGCGGCGGCAAGTCGAGCGATCCCAAATCCTACTGGACGGTCTTCGGCCGCGACGCCGGCCGGAAATTCGTCGACGGCAAGGACGTCACGACACCCTTCGCCGCGACCCCCGGCCTCGTCACCGCAGAGTGCGTCCGCAAGAACAACCACCACTATCTCGAGGTCCACATCAACGCGAACCCCAAAGATCCGCGTACGGATGATCCGCTCACCGACGTGATGGCGCAGGGCAAACCCGATCCAGGCTGGGGCCTCCACCTCAACGACGCCAACGTCACGATGGGCAATCTTGTCGATGTCGTCGCGCGTCAGGCAAGTGTCTGGAGGATGGCGCATCCGTAATCATTGCGACTAAGGATGATGCGAAGCCCCGGCCTTGATCCGCCGGGGCTTTTTCCGTGTCCTGGCCGTTCATGGTTAGCGCTCCGAGGGCATTTCCGCCACGCCCCCTCACGCCTCCTTAGCCCGACGCAGCGACAAGCTACGTACGGCGAGGGACGTCGGGACGCGGTGGGGAAAACATGCGTTCGAAACATGCACGGCCGGGCGACTGGCTCCAGAGCGACGCGGATGACGCCGGCGCGTTTGACGCTGCCGCCGCGCCGTTCGAATCGTACGGACCGATCGGCGAACTGCGCGCACATGCGCATAGCGCAGCCGCGTCGCGGGGGCCGCACGATACGCCGCGCATTCTCGCAGCCGAGTCCGACCCCTATCACCGCCGCGTCCTGCGCGTACTGCTCGCCGGCCCGAGCCTGTCCGTCATCGAGGTCGAGGACGGCCAGTCCGCGATCGATCTTCTTTCGCTGCGTTCCTTCGACATTATCCTGCTCGGAATGGACCTTCCGATCATGTCGGGCCCGGACGTGCTTCGCTGGGTTCGCCGCAGCCACACGCCCTGGTCCGACATTCCGATCATCGGCCTGATCGACGACGCCCACCGTGATCAGGCAGGCCATCTGATGTCCGCCGGCATGACTTGCTGGACGCCCAAACCGCTGAGTCGCTCCGACCTTGCCGAGAAGCTGATCAACTTCCTGCCTGGTCTGGCGGGGTCGGGCCTGTAACGCTGACCTGCTCCTTTCGGGAAGAGGTCAGCTCAGAACTCGATATCAAGCTCCTCGATCTCGACCGGCTCGGCTTTCGCGTCCTGGATCCAGGCCTTCATCGGCTTCCAGTCCAGGATCCGGTCGCGGTAGTCGGCGGCCTTGCCATCCAGCGGCACATCGTACGTTACGAAGCGCGAGCACACGGGCGCATACATCGCATCCGCCAACGTCGGTGTCTTCCCGAACAGAAAGGGCCCGCCATACTGGTCGAGGCACTCGCCCCAGATCGTCAGCACACGGCGAATATCGCCCTTTGCGCCCGTGAACACCCGGAAGCCAGGATAGCGCGCGCGGATATTCATCGGCAGCGCCGAGCGCATGTTGTAGAACCCGCCATGCATCTCGCCCATGATCGACCGCGCATGGCTGCGCGGACGCTTGTCGAGCGGCAACAGGCCCTTGTTGGGAAATTCTTCCTCAAGATACTCGGCGATTGCGAAGGTGTCCCAGATGCTCGCCCCATTGTGGTCGAGTCGCGGCGTCATCACGGTCGGACTTAGCAGAAGCAACTCCGCCCGGTTGTTGGCGTCGTCTATCGGCACGCTCTCAACCTCGACGTCGAGTTCGGCCAGTTGGCAGAAAAGCCACGCCCGCAGCGACCAGGACGAGTAATTCCTGCTCGAAATTGTCAGCTTAGCGCCTGCCATGACGGCGTTTTCCTTGCCCTTAATCTGTGTATGCAATGGTATGTCGCAGTGTGGTACGCGCGGAACTAGGCTTCGATAAGGAAGCGGGTCCGAAGACGCAACTGCCTAAGAATAGAGCGCGCCGGGATATGTGGTACCACATTTACGAGGCCCAGATGCAGGCGTCGGCGCCATTTCGCGCCGCCGCGCTCGCTGCCCTGCAGATGCGGTCTTCGCTCAACGGTTCCGCCGACAGCCCTTATGTCAGACAGCTTATGGCCGCGCTCGAGATGGCGACACGCGCCAAGCTGACGCATGTCTCACAACCCTTCGGCATCACGTCCGTGATTGTCGAGAATCGCGAGGCGCTTGTTGTCGAGGAGACAGTGCTCGATCTCCCGTTTGGCCGCATGCTCCATTTCCGCAAGGACATCGACGCGCCACAGCCGAAAGTGCTGATCGTCGCTCCCCTTTCCGGTCACTTCGCGACACTCCTGCGCAACACGGTGAAGACCATGCTGCAGGACCACGATGTCTACATCACCGACTGGAAGAATGCGCGCGAGGTCCCGCTCGTGCAGGGGCGCTTCGGCTTCGAGGAATATGTCGACTACCTGATCCGCATGCTGGAGCATCTGGGCCCCGGCGCGCACGTTGTCGCCGTTTGCCAGCCCTGCGTGCAAGCCATGGTCGCCACCGCCGTGATGGCCGCGCAGAAGCATCCGTGCGAGCCGCGCTCGCTGACCCTCATGGCCGGCCCGATCGACTGCCGCATCAATCCGACCGCCGTGAACAAGCTGGCGACAGATCACCCGATCGAGTGGTTCCGCAACAACCTGATCTCGACCGTCCCCTTCCCGCTGCCAGCCTGGGGACGCCGCGTATATCCTGGCTTCATGCAGCTTACCGCCTTCATGTCGATGAACCCCGAACGTCACATGGACGCACACAGGACGCTCTACAAACATCTCGTCGAGGGCGAGGCTGACGAGGCTGAAAAGATCAAGACCTTCTACGACGAGTACTTCGCCGTCCTCGACCTCACCGAGGAATTCTATCTCGAGACGGTTGCCTGGGTGTTCCAGGAAATGCGCCTGCCGCTCGGCCGCCTCAAGCACCATGGCGAACCCGTCGACTGTTCGAAGATCACTCGCACCGCCCTGCTGACGGTTGAAGGCGAGCGCGACGACATCTGCGCCGTCGGCCAGACCGCAGCCGCGCACGAACTCACCCCCAAGCTGCGCCCGCACCTGCGCAGCCACCACCTGCAGCCCGGCGTCGGTCATTACGGCGTCTTTTCGGGCCGCAAATGGGAAAACCAGATCTACCCGACCGTCCGGTCCGTGATCATCGCGGCGGACTAGACGGGCGCTCGCAAGACGGTCATGCGCGCATCGCCCTCTACCAGCATATCCATCCCGCCCTCTCCCGCTGCCAGCAGGAAAACGACGTCTGCCTCGCCAAGCATCTCGTGATGCTTGCCCGCGACGCGACCTGGGACGCCGCCGCGTTCGACATGGACCGGCAAGTGCTTGACCTCTCCACCGGTGACGACACTGCGCCTGACCAGGTCGCCCGTGGGGACTGCAATGCAGCGGATCTGCGTTCCCGACTATGGCGTGGCGTAAGACTGGGAAGGCATCCGCGACGATCGCACCACGTCGCCCCCTCTCACGGACGGCTTTCTGTAGGGCCGCGTCGGCATGCTGCCGCCCGGAAGGAAATGACCGACGCGACAAAGCCCGGCGGTCGGCCGGGCTTCAGGCCGCGGATTGAACTGTGAGGTCAGACCACGCCCGCGGCCGCGACATCCATGTAGATCGCCATGAAATGGCAGGTCGCCGCGGCAACCACGAAGCCATGCCAGATGGCCGAGTTGAACGGCACCTTCTTGTTGACGTGGAAGATCACGCCCACCGTGTAGAGCAGGCCGCCCGCCGCCAGCAGACCAAGGCCCAGCGGGGATAGATTGTGGATCAGCTGATCCATGACGACGAGAACCGCCCAGCCCAGCGTCAGATACATCGCGATATAGACTTTCGGCGCCTTCCAGCGCGCCAGCAGGTTCATGGCGACCCCCGCCAGCGCCACCACCCACACCAGCCCGAGGACGCCCCAGGCGAGCGGGCCATCCAGCTTGGCCAGCATGAAGGGCGTGTAGGACGCCGCGATCATGATGAAGATGCCCGACAGGTCGAGCCGCTCGAGGATGTGGGCCAGTTTCTGATTCGTGTTCGAATTGCACAGGGCTGACGCGCCCAGCATGGCCAGCAAACCCGCCGAATAGATCACCAGCGCGGCGGTCGCCTTGACGCTGCCCGACGACGCGGCGGTCGAAACGAGCAGCACGCAGCCGACAATCGCCAGAACGAGACCAACTGCGTGCACGATGACGTCGGCCAGCCAGTAGTGCCGATGTTGCTGCGGGTACCAGTAGGCTTTGACGGCCTTGGCCTGGGCGGGGGAGAGATGCGTGGTCATACAAGCCTGCCCTTCTTCGCTGGGGCTCCGAGTGGAATGTGCGGACCGTGTTGCCGGTTCCGATGCGAACATCAGGCCAGACAAGGCGGGCATAAGAAGGACGCGAATGCGGCAAAGCATTGCATTTCAGGCACTGAGATGGGGCGTACCGCCTTCAGAATGAACCCGCATTCAGTCAGCATGCGGATCGATGGCGCAGTTCAGCACGATCTTCGGAAGCAGTGTGGCTTCCGTGCCGCGCTTCCTGAACTTCCATACAGGTTCGCGCGTGCGTCCCTCGGTGTCGCGAGCACTGCGGGACATGATTGAGATGATACCGGAGAATGGTTGAGGACGGGCCGCGCAGGCCCGTGAAATTTCATCGATCTGCTGCTGAGTGAGGCTTCGAAGCGGCGGACGCCTCCGTCTGCTTCAGGCGACAGATCCGATATCCATCGTCGCCTTCGCCGTCTCGCCAATCACCCTCCGTACCCAGGTCAGCACCGGATCGGAGGTGCGCACGCTGTTCCAGACCAGCGTCAGGCTGAGATCGTGGACCGGCAGCGGCGGCTCCTTCAGAATCAGACCGAACGTATCGGCAAAGCGCCGCGCGAAGACGCGCGATAGCGTTGAAACCATGTCGCTTCCACCCACGGCCGCCAGCGCCGCAATGAAATGCGGCGTCACCAGCGCGATCCTGCGCTCGACACCCGCCTTGGCCAGCTGGGCGTCCAGCTCCGACCCAGGATCCCCGAGAATGGAAATGGCGGCGTGGTTCACGCGCCCATAGTCCTCGATCGTCCACCTGCGCTTCGCCATGGGATGACCCTGCCGCATCACCAGCGCCAGGCGATCGGATGCACACGCTTCGCTGCGCGATCCAGGCGGCAGTGGCGTGGTGGATGTCGCAAAGGCGAGATCCAGCCGCCCGGTTTCCATGCGCTGCACCAGATCGGGTCCATAACTCTCGATGCGGATGCTGATCCCCGGCGCTTCCTGGGCGAGACGCTTCATCAGAGCAGGCGCCAGAAGTATGCCGTGCATGTCGAGACCTGCGATCCTGATCGTCCTCTCGACCTTCGCCGGATCGAACACGGGCTCCCGGAAGACACCCTTCACCTCATCAAGTGCGCCCGAAAGGCGGCCGGCGAGCGCCTCGGCTCGAGCGCTCAGCACATAACCGCCCCCCGGCGCGCGAACCAGCAGCACATCGCCCAACACCTCGCGCAGGCGCGCAAGCGCGCGGCTCATGGCGGGCTGGCTGAGGCCCACATCGCATGCGGCCTGGCTGACATTGCGCCGCTTCAGCAACGCCTCCAGCGCCGGGAGCAGGTTCAGGTCGATGGCTGCTAAATTCACTTCACGCATATAATCAATACCAATTATGCATTTATGGTATGATCATTCGCGCGCTAGCTTGCTGTCAACAGAGAAGGAAACAGCGATGGCGCACGCAGGAAACCTGGTCACCGTATTCGGCTACGGAGCCACAGGGGCCGCCACCATTGACCGGCTTGTGTCGCGCGGTACGCCGGTTCGCCTGGTACAGCGCAAGCGCCCGGCCGGCCTCCCCGCCAGCGTCGACTTCATGGCCTGCGATGTTCTCAAGCTGGATGACGTGAAGCGCGCCATGTCGGGCGTTTCGCAGGTGGTCGTCGCGATTGGGTTCGAATACCTCACCCCCGTCTGGCGGTCAGCCTGGCCCAAGGCGATGGCCAACCTCCTTTCCGCCGCAGAAGCCGCCAATACCCGCGTCGTGTTCATCGACAACATGTACATGTACGGACCGCAGGACGTGGCGCTGCACGAGGACCTGCCACTTGCCGACTACGGCCGGAAGCCCGCCGTGCGCGCACACGTCACGCGCATGTGGCAGCAGGCAGCGCGCGAGGGCCGGGTGCGCTGGGCAGCCTTGCGGGCGCCCGACTTCTACGGCCCCGGCGTGCGCAACTCGCACATGGGTGACTCAGGCCTCGCCCGCGTCGCACAGGGCAAGGCAGCCCAGGTGCTGATGGCGCCCGAAATGCCGCACGCCTTCGCCTACGTGCCGGACATCGCCCGCGCAGTGGTGACCCTGCTTGATGCGCCGGACGACGCCTTCAACCAGACCTGGCATGTCCCATGCGCCAAGGCCAAAAGCCCGCGCGAGATGCTGCAGATGGGCGCGGATGCAGCAGGCGTGAAGCTCAAGATGATGGTGATGCCACCCCTGATGCTGCGCCTTCTCGGCGTCTTCGCTCCCATGGTGCGCGAAATGATCGAAATGCGCTTCACCTGGAACCGGCCCTACCATGTCGACGCGACCAAGTTCGCGCGCCGCTTCTGGTCGGATGCCACGCCGCTCGAAGTCGGCATCCCGGCCGCCATGCGCTCCTATGGCGCCGAACCTGCGCCATCCCCGATAGCGAGCGGGGGACAAGACCCCGCCGCAGCCGTATCGTAACAACGAGCGGTTCCTCCCCGGCCGGCAGGCGGATAGGCTCTGCCTGCCGGATCGCGGAGAGCTTCAATGGCGCTGTTCAATTTTGATTCCAAGGACCAGCCGCTGGCATCGCGCGCGACATTCGCGGGCCGCCTACTTGGCAACATCGCTGTCGCGCTGGTTCTGGTCGCCCTAGCACTCGGTATCGGCATGTGGGGCTACCAGGCCACCGAGGGCATGCCTCCCATCGACGCCTTCCTCAATTCAGCGATGCTTCTTGGCGGCATGGGCCCCGTCGACCCGCCCCTGCACACCGAAGCCGGCAAGCTGTTCGCCGGCGTCTACGCGCTAGCCTGCGGCCTGATCCTGGTTCTTGTCTCCGGCATCATCCTCGCCCCCGTCTTCCACCGCATCCTGCACGCGCTGCATGTGGATGACGACGATCGGAGCTAGCTGTCGCTGTCTCCATCCAGCGTATCGAGCCAGCCCCTGGCTTCGTCGGACCCCTTGTCGGCAGCACGCTTATACCATTCGCGCGCCTTCGTCTTGTCGGCCATGTACGCATCCTGCGCATACATCCCCGCCACCGCGAGTATGGCCTCGAGATTGCCGGCCGCCGCAGCTTTCTCCATCAGCTTGAGCCCTGACGATGGCTGCAGCTTGTATCCGTCCTTTCCGAACGCCATGCGCTGGCCAACCCAAAGCTGCGCCTCGGGCAAGCCGGCGTCTGACGCTGACTCCATGTCCTCGAAGCCGCCTTGCTGCAACATGTAGTCCTCCGACGCGAGCCGCCGCACCGCCCGATCATACTGGGCGTGCACGTTACCCGCATCCGCGAGCTCCTCGAGCCTGATCATATCGCCCGCCGCCCTGGCCTCATCAAAGGCCGGCTTCTGCGCAGCGAGTTCGTCGGCGATCTTCTTCAGCTTCTCCATCTCCGCGGCGACTTTCGGATCGACCGGCGCGGCCCCGGGCGGGTTTACGGTCGCATCCGCATTGCCGGTCACCACGGATTCGCCTCCGCAGGCCGCCAGCGCGAGACAGGCAATCGGAAGAAGGTTGATCAGGCGAGCCATGGCTGGGAGAGCTTTCGCTGTTCCTCGAAGCGAGAAATGTCGCCTGCATGCTGCAGCGTCTCGCCGATCTCGTCGAGCCCCGCGAGCAGGCTGGCCTTGCGGCCCTGGTCGATGTCGAAACGATGTACCTTGCCGTCCGGCGCCGCGACTGTCTGGGCAGCGAGGTCGATGTTGAAGATGTGGTTCGGCCCGCCCGCCTGCTCCATCAGGGTGTCCACCACCTCACGTGGCAGCACGATCGGCAGCAATCCGTTCTTGAAACAGTTGTTGTAGAAAATGTCGGCGAAGCTCGGTGCAATCACCACGCTCAGCCCCTGGTCAAGCAAGGCCCACGGCGCATGCTCGCGCGAGGAGCCACAGCCGAAGTTTTCCTTAGCGATGAGGATCGCGGCCTCGGCGTAGGCCGGCTTGTTCAGCACGAAATCGGGATTGGGCGAACCATCGGCCCTGGTCTTGAAATCGTAGAACAGCCCCTTCGCCAGCCCCTCGCGCGAAACAGTCTTCAGAAACTGCTTCGGGATGATCTGGTCGGTGTCGATGTTCGCGATCGGCAGGGGCGCTGCGGTTCCGGTAAGTTGCGTGAAGGCTTTCATAGGGGAGTATTGCATGGGCGGACGGCACGTGGGAAGGGTTCTCACCCCGCCTGCGCAACCACCAGCGTCGGTATCCCCAGCGTGCCGTCCCGCACGCTGAACACCCTCGTTCCGGCCCTGCGCCCTGCCCGGATCGGCGTCACGCCGAGGCCTTCCTTCACGAGCCGCGCGTGTGCCGCCTCGAGATCCGGGACTTTCCAAGACAGCCCCCACAGCTTGTCCGGCTGGTGGCCGACACCGGTCGAGATCTTGTGCGCCAGCTCCACCGTCATCCCGCCAATGCGGAAAAACATCAACCGCATGTCCCAGTCCGGATTGGAGCGGTCGAGCGCCAGCCGCAGGCCCAGCCGCGCCCCATAGAGCGCAACCGCCCGGTCAGGGTTGGCGGTGTTGATCACCACATGGTCGAGGCCCGAGACGATGTCCGGCTTCTGCGCCTTGTAGGCCAGCGGGTCCGGCGCCCTGCGTGTCAGGCAGAAGATGCGCACGCCATGCGTCGTGGAATCATCCAGCCGCATCCGCGACCAGTAGCGCGCACGGCCTGAGCGCGGATCGACGCTCTCATTGGCGACGATCTCCTCAGGCCTCAGTCCGCGCCTGTCCAGCGCGGCGCGGTCGCCCACAAGGTCGTCGCTGTAAAACACCAGCGTCTTGAGGCCCACGCCATCCTGCTCGATCATCGCGTGAAGCCGGCGCGCCAGCGGCCCGCCGCCCGTCGGCGACATGATCTCAAGCGCCGTGTTCTCAAGCTGGAAAATAACCGTGGCCGAACCGCCAGGATCATGGGAGCGCCAGTCGGGCTCACGCCCCAGCAATTTCGAATAGGCGACCTCGCCATCGTCGATCGACGGGCAGACGATGAGAACGTGATCTAGACCGGTGATCATGCTTGCCTTACGCTCATGCGCGACGGAACGACTCAAGCGTCCGCCGCTGTGCGCCATCCTCCGTCGCAAAATTGGAAGGCGCAAGCCAGCCCTCGAGCGCCGAGGCAATGCCCGGCCAGTCTGCATCTGTCATCGCATACCAGACAGTGTCGCGTGACCGCCCCTTGCTCACCATGTCGTTCCGGAAAACACCTTCGAACACGAAGCCGAACCGCTCGGCGGCGCGCTTCGAGGCCAGATTGGCGCTATTGCATTTCCACTCATAGCGCCGATAGCCGAGATCAAAGGCGTGCGCCGCCATCAGATAGAGCGCCTCCGTCGCCTCCGGCGTGCGCCTCAGCTTCGGCCCGAACGCGACGCAGCCGATCTCTGCACTGCCATGCGCCTCACGGATACGCATATAGGTGCACATGCCGACCACATTTCCGGTCGCATGTAGCCGGATCACCATCGTCCGCCAGCCTTCCTGCGCGTACCGGGCCGCAAGAAAACAGAGAAGATCTTCGCGCGCCGCAAAAGGGCCAACCTGCATCCATTCCCAGAGGCCCGCATTTGCATCGCCCCCGACAGCTGCAAACAGCCCATCGCCATGAACGGCCACATCCAGCGGCTCCAGCCGCACCAGACGCCCGGCCAGGGGGACAAGCCCCGGCGTCGGCCGTCTGGTCCAGGTCGCTAGATCGCTCATGCCGGGGAAGTAAGCCCGCCCGCGGCCTCCGGCAAGATTGCCCCAAACATTGCCTGACGCGCCGCCTCTGTTAAGACGCCCGCCAGCGGCCCCAGCGCGAGGACCAAGCCATGACCACCAGCACCCAGACCCTCCTCCTTCTCCCTGGCGATGGCATCGGCCCGGAAGTCACCGAGGAAGCTCGCCGCGTCGCGGCGCATGTCGCGCCCGACCTGCAGATCGAATCCGCATTCTTCGGCGGCGTCTCCTATGACCGGTTCGGCACGCCGCTCACCGAAGAGGTCATGAACAGTGCGCGCAAGGCGGACGCGATCCTGATGGGCGCCGTCGGAGGCCCGCAGTGGGACAGCGTCCCGCGCGACAAGCGCCCGGAGGCCGCGCTGCTGGCGATGCGCAAGAATCTGGATGTCTACGCAAACCTGCGCCCCGCCTTCTGCTTTCCCGCCCTCGCCGGCGCATCCGCCCTCAAGCGCGAACTCGTCGAAGGCCTCGACATCATGATCGTGCGCGAGCTGACCTCGGGCGTCTATTTCGGCCAGCCCAAGACCATCGAGACCCTGCCCAATGGCGAGCGTCGCGGCGTCGATACGCAGAGCTACACCACTGGCGAAATCCGCCGTGTCGCCGCCCGCGCCTTCGAACTCGCGCGCGGACGCTCCCGCACGAGCAAATTCGCCGGCGTCCTCTCCTGCGAAAAATCCAACGTGATGGAGTCTGGCCTGCTCTGGCGCGAGGAAGTGACGAAGCTGCATGCCGAAAAGTACGGCGATGTGAAGCTCGACCACATGCTGGCTGACGCGGCCGCGATGCATCTCGTGAAAGCGCCGAAGGACATCAACGTCCTGCTCGCCGACAACCTGTTCGGCGACATCCTGTCCGATGAAGCCTCGATGCTCACCGGGTCGATCGGCATGCTGCCCTCCGCCGCCCTCGGCGATCCAGGCACGCCCGGCCTTTACGAGCCGGTCCACGGCTCGGCGCCCGACATCGCCGGCAAGAATATCGCCAACCCGATCGCGGCCATCCTGTCACTCGAAATGGCCATGCGCTGGAGCCTCGGCCGCGCCGACATCGCCGACCGCATCTTCGCCGCCGTCGGCAAGGCCCTCGATGGCGGCGCCCGCACCACCGACCTCGGCGGCGCAATGAGCACCCGCCAGATGGCGGACGCGATCCTCAAGCACCTTTAAGGACTGGCGCGTCGCCCGCGCATCAAAGTAGCGCCATCGTCCACAGCCCCTGGGACGATGGCGCACGTGACGGTGAGAGACCAAGGCCTCCCAGTCGTTGGGTTGCATAGCATTCCTGATCGCACACATCTGTACGGGGCCTGACAGCGCCAAGCCTGGCGCCGCCAGCGCCCCGATTGGCCATCAGCGTACAGACTACCCTGCCGCGACCTGCTCGTGTGCTGACCAGTGGCGCCGCTGTCCCCGGCTTCCTGGACAGTCAAGGGCGCCCCCTATCCGGGGCGCCCTTTTTTCGCTTGCTTGCGGATCCCCGGAATCGACGGCTGTGCACTGCGCCATGCTCTTCGTGAAGAAATGCTCGCGCAAAAGCCCGGTTCAGTGCCGACCTGAACGCACAATCCGCCTGCGGCATGATAGCTGGGACCACATTGATCTGGCGCAGTTTGGTCGATTGGCGCATTGTGTATTCAGTAGCTAGCCCTAACTGGCGTGCGGCTACCCGAGAGCAAAGCGCGCTCCCGCCCCCGGCGTTGGAGACGACTTCTGGCCCACATAGATCAGACTGCGGTAAAGAACGGGATACTGGCCGCGCTGCCGGCGGCCGAGCTTGCGCTCATTTCCAAACGTCTGACGCTCGTCAGCATGGATCTTGGCGAGACGCTGCACCGCCACGGCGATGTGATCGAGCACGTCTATTTCGTCGAGACCGGCTTTATTTCCGCCATGAACATCCTGTCCGACGGACACCCGCTCGAAATCGCGCTGATCGGTTCAGAAGGCGTGGCCGGTTTTTCCGTCGTGCTGGGCGGCAAGACATCCTACGCCGAGACGATGTGCCAGACCGAGGGCCGGGCCTACCGCATGTCCGCCGAAGGCCTGCTGGATGTCGTGGCCCAGGCGCCTGTCCTGCGCGACCTCCTCCTGCGCTATGCCCTGCTTTTCCAGATACAGGTCTCGCAGACCGCAGCCTGCAACGCTCATCACGCGCTCGAACAGCGGCTGGCGCGCTGGCTACTCGCCGCGCATGACCGCAGCAGGGTCGCCCAGCTTTCGCTCACGCAGGACCTGATCGCCGTGATGCTTGGTGTTCGCCGCGCCACTGTGAGCATCGCCGCCAGCACGCTCCAGCGCGCCGGCGTGATACGTTACCAGCACGGCAAGATCACGATCCTCGACCGCGTCGGGCTCGAGAACGCTGCGTGCGAGTGCTACGAAGCCGTCAGCGGAGAATACCGACGCCTTTTCGGAAAAGATGCCGCACTGCCTCGCGAAAAGCCGTTCTCCGCGGCAAGCGTGCAGCTCAGACAAAGCTGACATCCCGGCCAGTCTGACCGGACGAAGGCGTGTGCCTGATTTCGCGAGAGAGTCGATCAGCGTACCGAACTTTCCATTCGGCGGGCGTAGATTACGCGCGGTGATGGAGAAGGTGATGCCGAACGATATTTCGCATTTCTCGCCAATCAGCGCTGTCAAAGGCTCCTCTGACGACGGGCAGACGGCAATGCGCGATCTGCGTCTGGAAAACCTCAAGCTGCGCGGTCAGATCAAGGACCTGGAACAGCGCTCGTTGAAGCACGCCGTCATGCTTCGCGAGGGCGACCATCGCATCAAGAACAGCCTCCAACTTGTCGCAAGCCTGATGCGCCTCCAGGCCACCCGTGAGTCAGGCCGCCCCGCCCGCGTCGCACTCGATGCTGCTGCCGCCCGCGTGAGCTGTGTCGCCGGCATTCACGACGCGTTGCAGGCGTTCCGTGGCCTGGACCGTGTTGATCTCGGCGCAGCTCTCCGGAAGATGTGCGCATCGCTCCACGCCATGGCGGGCGAAGAAGGTCGCATCGAGATCTGTGTCGACGCTATCCCGCTCGAAATACCCGTCGCGTTGGCCCAACCTGTCTTGCTCGCTGCGAATGAGCTTGTCGTGAACGCCCTGCGCCACGCGTTTCCGAGCCACGACAATGGATCAATCCGCGTCAGCCTGAGCCGGTCGCCTGGCGGCTTTTCAATATGCGTCGCCGATAACGGCGTTGGCCTCCCTCTCGATCATGCTCCAGATGAGGGCTATGGCATGGGTCTGGTGCACATGATGGTCAAACAGATAGGCGGTCGGCTGGAAATCGATGGCTCGGCCGGCACTTGTTTCACGATCCATGCAGCTTTGGCGGATGGCTGAGAGGCTAGCGCGACAGACGCAGGCGATTCTTGCCGCGATAGTGCTTCAGTGCGGTCGCCATCGCCGTGGCTGGAGCAGCGCCCACGCCAAGCCTTGAGAACTTCGCCTGCAACTGATGCCCGGCTTCGATCTTCTCGATGAGCATGAGCTCGATCTCGCGGTCAGCCTCCGCTCCGCCGCGTACAAGGCTGGCCATCCGCATGGCGATCACGGTGGAAGCCTCGATTCCCAGCATCCAGGACTGCCACCCGAGGTCGAACCAGGCGCTGGACACGTCACGTCCTGCCACTAGGAGGCCTGCGTCATTTCGGACGACTGCACGACGCTGTCTGTCAGCAAACCGTCATCAACCGGAAGCGAGCTGAACATCGCAAACGCGAAGATTGCCCCTACAAATGCCAGGCTGAGAACTTGCGAGAGCTTGAGACGGCGTTCGGTCACTGCGAAATTCCTGTCGGTTGATACAAGCTTGTCATCCCATTTGCGCCGTCTGGCGCGAGTACGTTTTGACGTTGTCCGGAGGCGAGCCCTTCAGGAACACGGACGCTGGCCGCTCGCGGCCCATCGTCCAGTTGCCCTGCAGGCGCTCCAGCGGATTGGGCGCACGCCAGACTTCGGCAGTCTCGTCGAGCGCCGTGCCCCAGATCAGGTTGTGCTCCTGGCCGTTGTCGATGACAGCGGTCGCATCGCCATCGCCCTTGCCGATGACGGTAACCGGGATCGAAGGATTGGGCTGATGGAAGGACATGGAAGCTCCGCGTAGCGTCATGGTGAAAGCGATGAGCCAGACCTTCGTGCCACAACAGCGCACCAGACAGCGGCGCCGCATGATGCGCATAAAGTCATTTAATCGGCGATAATGGCGCGCAACCCGCATTGATCCCGGGCATGAGAAAGACCAGAACATATACCGAACATCTTCCTCGGGAACCGCCATGACTCATCTGAAGATCGACTATGTCGAACTGGGCAGCCTCAACATCGGCGCGACGCAAGGCTTTCTGGCGAAGGCGTTTGGTTGGACATTTGTCGACTACGGCCCCGGCTATCAGGCCTTCGCCAATGCTGGGCTCGACGGCGGCATCTTCCAGGCCGAGGGCGAACCACTGGCGCACCCCCTCGTCATCCTGAAAACCGAGGATCTCGAAGCCGCACTCACAGCAGTGACGTCGGCAGGCGCCGAAATCGTCAACCCGATCTTCGCCTTCCCGGGCGGCCGCCGCTTCCACTTTCGCGAGCCCGGCGGCAACGAGATGGCGGTCTGGAGCGAGCGCTGACTAGGTCCGCTTCGGCGGCGGCGTCGCAGCGATGTGCTTGCGCGCCTCGTCCATCCAGCCGGGGCCTTCCGGGAAGGTGATGTCGCCGACCCAGAAATCGCCCTTGCACTTGGCGCGCGCGGCGTCGTCTGCAGACGTGCCAAAGAGGATTTCATCGAATGTCTGGTCGTCGTCGGCTGCGATCTCTTCGCCGCCGGGCGCATAGCGCGTCCGCGGGCCTACCCGCACTGTATTCTTGGCGCAATCCACGGTCATGGCGTGGTATTCCTGCCAGGCGACGTCCTTGCCCTCATGCTTCACTTCGCCGGGCATGTAGACAAAGCGCATCCGGAATTTGGTGAGCGTATCCTCACGCACGCCGGGCTCGCTGACGAACACCGCGAAGCGCTTGTCGGCCTGGCCAACCTTCCGCCACGCCTGCAGGGTCGAATCGCCGCTCATCGATGCACACGCGGACGCCAGCATAACGCACGCCAGCAGACACGCCGCCAAACGACCTTTAATCCCGTACGCCATGGCTCTCCCCGCATCCCGCTCGACATAAAGCGTGATTTGCCGCTCGCGAAAAGCGGACAGCAGCGTCAGCTATAGTCACATATCCGGCTCAGCTTGTTGTCGCGCAGCTCGAACATGGTTGCCCCGCGGATCGACACGTGCTCGCCCTGCCGCACATGCTGGCCGAGCTCGGCGGCGGCGACGCCCGAGAACACGGTTTCCGCAGCCGCCCGCTGGCCGTCCACCAGAATTGTCACCACTTCGTGCCGGCGCTCACTGAAGGCCCGAGTCGTGGCCTCGATCACTTCACGCATCTCGTCCTTGCCGCTCAGCCGGATCGACCCGCCCGGGTTGGAGACTGTCTCGAACACGACATCGTCGGCGCAGCACTCCAGCATGCCGTCGACATCGTTCGAATTGTACCGCTCGACATAGCGGCGAACGAGGGTGGCGACGTCGGACATTCGGACTCCTGAAGGGCGCACAGCCACACGAATCGTTCCCGCATCCACTAGGCCTGCAGACTGATTTGAGGCAACTGGACCAGGCATTTCTGACAAGGCGGCAATACGCGCCGCCGACGAGACGGGCTACTGCGGCAAAGAAACCGCACGAATGTGACCATAAGACGACGGACGCCCCCATATGGTGAGCGTCCTCAAGGAGATTTCCATGGCCCTCAAGGTCGCAGTCCTCGGCGCTTCCGGCATGGTCGGTCGCGAGATTCTCGGCATCCTCGCCGAGCGGGGCTTCCCCGCCGCCGAGACGGTCGCCCTCACCTCGCGCAAGATGATGGGCGCCGAGATCAGTTTTGGCGACGCAACCCTCAAGGCAAAGGACGTCGACGAGTACGACTTCTCCGACACCCAGATCTGCTTCATGGCCACCGCCGACAGCGCCGCCCGCAAATATGGCAACGCCATCGCGGCCGCCGGCTGCATCGTGATCGACACCTCCCGGGCCTTCCGCAACGACCCGCAGGTCCCGCTCATGGTGCCCGAAGTGAACGCCGCCGCGATCGAGGGCTATGCTCGCCGCAACATCATCGCCGTGCCCGACGGCGTTACCTGCCAGCTCGTCCGCACGCTGAAGCCGCTGCACGACGCAGCCGGCGTGGTGCGCGTGGTGGTCGCCACCTACCAATCCGTTTCGGGCGAAGGCCAGCGCGCCATCGACGAGCTCTGGACCCAGACCAAGGGCATCTATGTGAACCAGGCCCCCGAGCCCAAGGAATTCCCGCGCCAGATCGCCTTCAACGTCATCCCGTCCGTCGACGAGGTGATGGACGATGGCTTCACGGAAGAGGAATGGCGCCTCTCCAACGAGACCAGGAAGATCATCGACAACGACATCCAGGTCGTCGCCACCTGCGTGCGCGTGCCCACCTTCGTAAGCGTCGGCGAAGCGGTCCATGTCGAACTCGCCCAGCCCCTGCCCGCCGCCGAAGCGCGCGCGCTCCTGCGCGAATCCCCGGGCATCCTGCTGATCGACCGCCGCGAGGAAGAAGACGGCTACGAGACCCCGATCGGCGCAGTCGGCGAATGGGCCACCTATGTCTGCCGCGTCCGCGACGACGTCACCGTCGAGAATGGCCTCGCCATGTGGATCGTCGCCGACGACCTGCGCAACGGCGCTGCCATGTGCGCGGTCCAGTGCGCGGAGCTGCTGCTCAACCGGGGCGTGTTTGCCGAGGCGCTCGCCGGCTAGCTCCGTACCGCCAGGAGAAAATCTCCCGGCCAGTTGAGAAACTATCGCCCACACGCTGGCTTACGGCCCGCGCCAAACCCGCCTATGCACGCGCCATGCCCATGAACGCCGAAACACGCGCGGGACTGTTCGCCGCCATGGCCGCCTATGGCCTGTGGGGCTTCCTGCCCCTTTATTTCCAGTTCCTCGGCGACCTGCCGCCGCTGGTCATCCTCGCCCACCGCATCGTCTGGTCTGTGCCGACCGCGCTGATACTCATCATCGCCGCTGGCAAATGGGGCGAATTCGCAGGCGTCTTCCGCGCCCCGCGCATGCTGTTCACCCTGCTCGCCTCCTCGATCGCGATCGCCGCCAACTGGACGATCTACATCTGGGCCGTCACCAACCACCGTGTCCTCGAAGGCAGCCTCGGCTACTACATCAATCCGCTGATCGTCTTTCTCTTCGCAGCGATGTTCTTTGGCGAACGCTTCCGCCCGCTCCAGCTTCTGGCTGTCGGCATCGCCGCCGCGGGCGTCGTCAACCAGACGCTCGTGGTCGGCCAGTTCCCGATCGTCTCACTGTCGCTGGCTTTCTCGTTCGCGGTCTATGGCGCGATCCGCAAGACGACCAATGTCGACAGCCGGATCGGCTTCGGCCTCGAGGCGCTCTGGCTCTTCCTGCCCGCCCTCGCCTACCTCGTCTTCTTCCTGCCGCCGGGCGTCGCCGCCTTCGGCTCAGGCGAGCCAGGTTTCATCGCGCTCCTGCTCCTTGCCGGCCCGCTGACCGCTACGCCGCTGATCCTCTTCGCGATGGGCGCCCGCCGCCTGCGCATGTCGACGATCGGCGTGCTGCAATTCATCGCGCCGACGGTACAGCTCTTCATCGGCATCGCCATGGGCGAAGCTTTCACCATCGGCCACGCCGTCACCTTCGGCCTGATCTGGACGGGCGTCCTCATCTTCACGCTCGCGGGGCGCCAGCCGCGCATCGCCGTCCCGACGGCCGACTGACAAGAAAATCCCCGCCGGGATGGTCCCGCGGGGATCAGTTGAGGTGATTTGCCATGCGAAGTCGCGAAGAGCGATTTCGAATGCAAGGCAGCAAATCCGGCGCCATCATGAACCGGCTCGTCTTAACCGGAATTCCCCAGCAAATCCTCGCGTCCCTGCAGGGCGGGTTAAGGATTGTCTTAAGGTTTGGCCGTGATGCTTCGCGCCGGGCACACGGATCCGATCCATTTCGGACACGACGTAAATCCCGACGCAGCGCTTCACACCTGTGAAACCCTGCTCGTGGTCTACAGCGGCGCCCGCGTAGAGTTAGCCAGGGTAGCTGCGGGGGCGGCGCGCCGCACAGGCGTGGTAGGGTCCATGGTTGAGGCAGGCAGGACAATGAGCGCATCGACAGATCCCATGCAGTCGCCCGAATGGGAGGCCGCCCGCCATGACTGGTACGAGCAAGCCCGGACCCAGCTCGATACGCTTCAGCAGGCCGTGAACGGCGCCACTCCCGGCTCGCTTGCACTTGAGACGATCTACGCGCCGATGCACGACATGGCCGGTCTCGCCGGCGTGTTCGGCTATGACATGCTTGGCAGGATCTCGCGCAGCCTGATCGAGACGCTGCGCAAGGGCGCTAACCCGCTCGATGCGCGCATGCTGATGATCGCCAAGGCGCATCTGGCCGCCCTGGCCGCCCTCCACGCCCGCGACGTCCGCGGCGATGGCGGCCCGCAAGGCCTCACCATCCTCACCAAGCTGGCCAGCATCCACGCCTGAGCCGGCGGCTTACAGACACTCATACAGCGCATCGATGATACGCGACCGCCGCGCATCCTCCAGCAGGTGCGTGCCCTGCTTGTTCATGATGTACGCTCCCGCCAGTCCCGTCGCGGGATCACCGAACGCGCCCGATCCGCCCCATCCCGAATGGCAGAGCGTTTCCGGGTTAGGACCATAGATCAGCGGCAGGTTGCGCATCACGCCCGCGCCGAACGCCACGCGCCCCGGCAGCACGCGATCCTCGCCGGACACACGCTCGCATGTCAGCTCGTCCCACGTGACGGGTGCAATAACCCGCGTCTCACCAATGCGCCCCTTCTGCGCGAAGGCCGAATAGAGCCGCGCCATCGCCGGCGCTGTCGCATGCCCGTTGGCGGACGGGATCTCGGCCATGCGCCACGCCGCCGTGCCTCGGGGGGCTGCCGCCCACGGCGTGAGAAAGGCCGCCCGCGTCTCGGCATTCCTGTGCGGAAACTGCGCCGCCGCCTTTGGCTTCAGTAACTCAGCGCATCGGCCGTGCTCGCTCTCAGGCAGGCCGATCCAGAAATCGATCCCCAGCGGCACGCACACATCCTCCCGAAGGATTGTCCCCAGCGATCGCCTCGACACGCGCCGCACGAGCTCGCCAGCGATGTAGCCCCATGTCAGCGGATGATAGCCTGACCCATCGCCCCTGCCCCACATCGGCGAAAGCTTCGCCAGCTCCGCCGACAGCGCAGGCGGATCAAGCCAGAGCTGCGGATCGATCGGCTCGGCAAAGCCCGGCACGCCCGCCTGATGCGACAGCGCCTCGGCCACCGTGTAAGCCTGCTTGCCCGCCGCGCCGAACTCCGGCCAGTCGTCAGCAAGCGGTGCATCATAGTCGACCAGCCCGCGCTCCACGAGCATCGCCACGACCAGCGCCGCCACAGGCTTGGTCGCCGAATAGACCGGGCACAGCGTGCGCTCATCCCACGCGACCGTCCCCGCGCGATCGGCAAACCCGCCGCGAAGATCCACCACAAGCTCATCGCCGAGATATGCCGCAAAGCACGCGCCATGCTCGAGCCCCTCAGCAAAATTCGCCTCGAACGCTGCGCGCACAGGCTCGAAACCGGCCGCCGTGAATCCAGTAATGCTCATGCCCCTCACATCGTCCCGCGACGGTTGCGCGTCAACCAAATCGTGCGCAATGCTCCGTGCGCCACGGCGGAGTACGACGCATGATCGACATCAACGGCATCGCCCACATCCAGATCACCGCCGGCCGCTACGACGTGGCGCGCGCCTTTTACATGAAACTCCTGCCCTTCCTCGGCCTGAAACAGGTGCTCGACAATGAATATGGCTATTACTGCGTCGGCGGCCGCACCGGCGTTCTGATATCGAAGCCAGCACCCGAACACGAGGGCGAGCGCTTCGTGCAACAGCGCGTCGGTCTGCATCACGTCTGCTTCCGCGCCCGCTCGCGGGACGACATCGACGCGGCGCATGAACTCATCAAGTCGCTCGGTGTCCCGATCATTCGCGCGCCGCAGGAAGACGGCTGGGCGCCGGGCTACTACTCGATCCTGTTCGAGGATCCCGACGGCGTCCGCCTCGAACTCAACTTCGTCCCCGGCAAAGGTGTCTTCGACACCGAGGAAAAAGCCGTCAACCCGGTCTACCCGAACTCGCCGTCACGCGACTGACCGCACCGGCGCCGCGAAACGATGCGCCAACCGATCGCTGCAGGCCGCCAGCGACAGCTCCGTCCCCGCCCATTCGATCGTCCGCGCAATCACCTCATGCGTTGCGCCCGTCGCATCGGCCAGCGAACTGTCCGCGCCGAACCCCGACACCAGCCCGCCCGCAAAGCGCAGCGTCAGCATGTCGCCCGTGCCGTTGGGAATCCTGCCCGCAACCTTCGCCGTCTCCGCCAGCATCGCCGCATCGCCATCAACATGCAGCACGCCGATCCCCTCCGGCGACGGCGCGGACGAGATCAGCCATCGGCCGCCCCTCCCGCGCGCTGCGCGTGCAACATCCTCCGCCGTGCGCAGCGCAGACATGTCCGCCCCCGTCAGACGCGCAAACTCCCACAGGTTCGGCGCCAGCACATCCGCCAGCGGCACAAGGTCCGCCAGCAGCGCCGCCTCCGTCTCAGGCTTGATATAGAGACCTGGCGCCACATCCCCCATCACAGGATCGACAATCACGATCGGCCGTTCCGGCGCACATGCATGCGCCTTTCGGCGCGGCGCCGCCCGCACGCGCGCAATGGCCTCCGCCGCCACCTTCACCTGTTCGGGCCGCGAGAAATGCCCCGTCACGACTGCATCGACCAGCGAGAACAGCCCGTTCGCCTCGACGCCCTCAAGCATCCCCGCCATGACATCGGCCTCGACCGGCGCTCCGCCGGGAGGCCCCCAGCCGGGGTGGCGCCCGAACAGGCAGGTCGGCACATGGACATGATCGACCTTCAGCGGCCCCAGCACGTAGGGCGCTATGCCTCCGCCAACCCGGCTGGCGGCGACGAAGGATGAAATCACGAGCACGAGAGGCATGGCTGTCCATTCGCGCATCTGGAGCGCACGAGGACATTACCCCGCCCGCGGCTTTCCTCCAGCTTGATCTTGTGGGCCGCCTCCGCCATGACCACCGCGACTTACAGCCCAGACTTACAGCCCAGACTTACAGCGATGAGGCCTCGCCATGTCCGCCATCCGCCCCCGCCGTTCGGTTCTCTACATGCCCGGCGCCAATGAGCGCGCGCTGGAGAAGGCGAAGACCCTTCCCGCCGACTCGCTGATCCTCGACCTTGAAGACGCCGTCGCGCCCGAAGCCAAAGTCGAAGCCCGCGACCGTGTCTGCAATGTGGTGAAGGCCGGCGGCTATGGCCCGCGCGAACTGATCATCCGCATCAACGGGCAGGACACGGAATGGGGGAGGGCCGACATGCGCGCCGCTGTCCAGGCCAAACCCGACGCCATCCTTGCCCCCAAGGTCGCGACGGCGGAAGACATACGCTGGCTCGACGAGCAGATCTCTGAAGCCGGCGGGGCCACCGAGCCGCGGCTCTGGGTGATGATCGAGACGCCGCTCTCCATCCTCAACATCAAGGAGATCGCCGCCACAGCGAAGACCACGCGCCTGTCCGGCTTCGTCATGGGCTCGAACGACCTGATCAAGGATTTCCGCGCCGAACCGATGCCCGGCCGCGAAAACCTCGCCGCCTGCTACACCCTCACCATCGCCGCCGCACGCGCCTACGACCTTCTGGTCTTCGACGGCGTCTACAACGACATCGCCAACGCTGACGGCTTCGCCGCCGAAGCGAAACAGGCCCGCGCCTTCGGCTTCGACGGCAAGACGCTGATCCACCCGACGCAGGTCGACCCCTGCAACACCATCTTCGCCCCCGCCGCCGACGCCGTCGCACAAGCCCGCGACGTCATCGCGGCCTTTGCCGACCCCGCCAATGGCGGCAAGGGCGTCCTCAAGGTGAACGGGAAGATGACCGAGCTGTTGCACCTTTCCCAGGCAAGGCGCACGGTTGCCGTGGCTGAGGCCATCGCCCAGAGAGAGGCCGCCCAATGACCCTCAAATCCGATCCCGGCAATTTCTTCGAGGATTTCGTCGTCGGCGATGAGCTGGTGCACGCGACGCCCCGCACCGTGACCGAAGCGGACGCCGCCATCTACACTGGCCTCACCGGCTCGCGCTTCGCGCTGTATTCCGCCGACACCTTCGCCCAGGACATGGGCCTCGAAGGCGCGCCGATCGATCCGCTGCTCGCCTTCCACATCGTCTTCGGCAAGACGGTGCCGGACATCTCCCTGAATGCGGTCGCCAATCTCGGCTATGCCGACGGTCGCTTCCTCGCGCCTGTCTACCCGGGCGATACGCTGCGCGCCGTCTCCGAAGTCATCGGCGTAAAGGAAAACTCCAACGGCAAGACCGGCGTCGTCTATGTCCGCACGCACGGCTACAACCAGCAGGATCAGGAAGTCCTCAGCTATGTGCGCTGGGTGATGGTCAACAAAGGCGACGTCACGAAGCCCGCGCCTGTCACCGTGGTGCCCGACCTCCCCTCCGCAGTCGATCCGCGTGAACTGCCCCGGCGCGGCTATGCGATGGAAGACTACGATTTCACTCTCGCTGGCGCGCCCTTCGGCTTCGAGGACTACGAGATCGGCGAGAAGATCGACCATGTCGACGCCTTCACCGTGGAAGAGGCCGAGCACCAGATTGCGACGCGCCTCTATCAGAATACCGCCAAGGTCCATTTCAACCAGTTCGCGCAGAGCCAGACGCCCCGGGGCCGCCGCCTCATCTATGGCGGCGTCGCCATTTCCCTCGCGCGTTCCATCGCGTTCAACGGCCTGGCCAACGCAGCCGAAATCATCGCCATCAACGCTGGCGCGCACGTCAACCCGCTGGCCGCTGGCGACACCGTGTTCGCCTGGTCAGAAGTGCTCGACAAGGCGGACCTGGGCGATGGCCTTGGCGCCCTTCGCCTGCGCCTTGTCGCAACCCGGAACCTGCCCTGCACGGAGTTTCCCTACCGTGACGCTGACGGCAAGTACCTGACCGAGGTCATCCTCGATTTCGACTACTGGGCGGCCATTCCCAAACGGGGGTAATCATCCCTATCTAGTGCGGATGAGCATCGCCGACTTCCCCCAGTTCGCCGCCGCGTGCGCCATCCTGTTCTCGGTGGCGATCCGCTGGCTGCGCTCGGGCGCATCGTGGGAGGCTGTCGACCAGGGCAGCGCGACCGCCAACGAACTGCGCGAGCTCACCGGCATTCTCGACTACGACAAGCTGCAGGAAACCTTCGGGCCGCCGCGCCTGGAGGACGGCGCCTTCCGCGTCACTCGCCACGACGTGCTGCGCGAACGCACCGGCCTCGGCTATCTCTTCGGCGACCGCTATCTCGACGGCGCATCTGCGCTCATCGCCATCGCCACCCTTCTTCCGCTCTGGCCCACCTGGAGCACGCGCTGGTGGCTCGACACACTCCTCGCCTTCGCCTGCATCTACCAGGCCGCAGGCTGGGCCGCTTCGGCGCGACTGTTCAGGCAGAAATAGTCTCTCGCATCGCTCACCAACCTTGAGCACCCCGCAAGAACTTCACCATCCACCGCGCCATCATCTCGTTGTCATGCCGCTCGGCCAGCGACGCGATCGCCCCATCCACCTGCTCGTCCGACAGCCGCCCCCGCCGCGCTGCATACAGCGCCGCGACAAATGCATCGCCGAACTCCGGATGCCCCTGCACGCTGATCACCGGAGCGTCCGCGTACTCAAGCATCGCATGATCCGTATGCGCTGAGCTTGCCAGCGTCACCGCGCCATCGGGCGGCGTGATCACCTGATCCTGATGGCTCACCGCCAGCGAGACGCGTGCGCCTGCCCCGGCCATCCAGGGCCGGCGCTCCAGCACCTCATAGGTGTGCCGTCCCAGGCCCCAGCCCTTGTCCGACTTGCGGACATCCCCGCCCATCGCGTCGGCGATGATCTGGTGCCCGAAACACACACCCACCATGGGTGTCTTCACGCGGAAGGCCCCGCGCACGAAATCCCGCAAGGGGTCCATCCACGGCGTGTGGTCATAAACCCCTGCAGGCGAGCCCGTGATCACGACAGCCTCGCAATCCGCAGGGTCCGGCAAGGCCTCGCCATCGAGCAGCCGCACCACCTCGAACGACAGCCCCGCATCCGCCCCGCCCAGCAGCTGCGCAAACATATCGGGATAGCGCGGATAATCCTCGCTCAGCCGCCCCGGCGCCCGTCCCGTTTCGATAATGGTTATCCGCATCTCACGATCAATAAGGCGTTTTCCCCCAAGGCCAAAGCGTCGCGTCCCGCCGCGTTGACAGCACCGGAGGCGGGTCTAATACCGGGTGCGGCGCGATCAGGCTCGCGCCGGGGCGAAAAGGAAAAACCTCACAATGTCCAGCTGGACAGACAAGCGGCCGATGTCGCCGCACGTGCAGGTCTGGAAATGGCATCTCACGATGGCCTCATCCATCCTCCACCGCGTGACGGGCGTCGGCAATTATGTCGGCATTGTCCTCGTCATCGCCTGGCTCTTCGCAACCGCCGTCGGGCCTGACCTCTACGAGCCGCTCGCCGGCCTGATCGGTTCGATCTGGGGCCAGCTCATCCTGTTCGGCTTCACGCTTTCAGTCTGCTACCACCTGCTCAACGGCCTGCGTCACCTCGTGATGGATGCAGGCGCGGGCCTCAATCCGAAATTCGCGGGCTTCACCGCCGGCCTCGCCATCGTCCTCGCCGCCGCACTCGCCGTCGCCATCTGGTACCTCGCCGGCCTCGTCCCGGGCGTAGACCCTATCAACATGACGGGCGCCGCATCATGAGCAAGCCACAGCCCACCATGCGCACCGCGCTCGGCAAGGTCCGCGGCCTCGGCTCGGCCAAGCACGGCGCTGGTCATTTCATCGCACAGCGCGTAACCGCCATCGCGCTTGTTGTCCTCGTCCCGCTTTTCCTGATCACGCTGATCAACGCCGTCCGCAGCGGCTATGACGGCGCGCTCGCCTATGTCGCCGATCCGTTCAACGCCGTGCTGATCCTGCTTGCGATCGGCGCCGCGCTCTATCACATGAGACTCGGCATGCAGGTAGTGGTCGAAGACTACATCGCCAAGCATGGCACGAAGGCCGTGCTGCTCATCCTCAACACCTTCATCTGCGTCGTCCTGTTCGCCGCCGCCGCCTACGCTGTCCTCAAGGTCGCAATCGCATGACTGCCTACACCTGGAACGACCATACATATGACGTCGTGGTCGTCGGCGCCGGCGGGTCCGGACTTCGTGCAGCTCTTGGCTGCGCCCAGGCCGGCCTGAAGACCGCCTGCATCTCGAAAGTCTTCCCCACGCGTTCCCATACCGTAGCTGCACAGGGTGGCATCTCCGCCTCGCTCGGAAACATGGGCCAGGACGACTGGCGCTGGCACATGTACGACACGGTGAAGGGCGCCGACTGGCTCGGCGACCAGGACGCGATCGAATACATGGTCCGCGCCGCCCCCGCCGCCGTCTACGAACTCGAGCACTGGGGCGTCCCCTTCTCGCGCACCGAGGAAGGCAAGATCTACCAGCGCGCCTTCGGCGGCATGACCAAGAACTATGGTGAAGCCTCGATTCAGCGCACCTGCGCTGCGGCCGACCGCACCGGCCACGCCATGCTTCACACCCTTTACGGCCAGTCGCTGAAACACGCCGTCGACTTCTTCATCGAATATTTCGCGCTCGACCTCATCATGGAGGACGGCGCCTGCCGCGGCTTCACGGCGCTGAAACTCGATGACGGTTCGCTGCACCGCTTCCGCGCACAGCGCGTCATCCTCGCGACGGGTGGCTATGGCCGCGCCTATTTCTCCGCCACCTCCGCCCACACCTGCACTGGCGATGGCGGCGGCATGGCGCTCCGTGCCGGTCTTCCGCTGCAGGACATGGAATTCGTGCAGTTCCACCCCACCGGTATCTACGGCTCGGGCTGCCTCATCACCGAAGGCGCACGCGGCGAAGGCGGCTATCTCACCAACTCCAAGGGCGAGCGCTTTATGGAGCGCTACGCCCCCACGGTGAAGGACCTCGCCTCGCGCGACGTCGTCTCACGCGCGATGACGATGGAGATCCGCGAAGGCCGCGGCGTCGGCTCGCAGAATGACCACATCCACCTTCACCTCGACCACCTCGACCCTAAGATTCTTCACCAGCGCCTCCCCGGCATTTCGGAAAGCGCCAAGATCTTCGCTGGCGTGGATCTCACGAAAGAGCCGATCCCCGTCCTGCCGACCGTGCACTACAACATGGGCGGCATCCCCACGAACTATCACGGCGAAGTCCTCACCAAGACGGCCGGCAATCCAGACACCATCGTGCCCGGCCTGATGGCCGTCGGCGAAGCGGCGTGTGTCTCCGTCCACGGCGCCAACCGCCTCGGCTCCAACTCGCTGATCGACCTCGTCGTGTTCGGCCGCGCCGCCGGCCTGCGTTGCGGCGAAGCCCTCGAAGCCAACGCCAACCAGCAGGACCTGCCGAAAGGCGCAGGCGATGATCATCTCGCCCGCTTCGATC
>CAIMMO010000210.1 GCA_903842595.1 uncultured Alphaproteobacteria bacterium | reverse complement strand
CTGGAGTGATGACAGTTGAACGAGGGTTGCGCGGGGGGCTCCCCCCCGATAAACCCACCGCCAATTTGCCCTCTACCAGCCTCGTCAGGTGACATGCCCAAGCGCACAGACATCAAGTCGATCCTGGTCATCGGCGCCGGCCCCATCGTGATCGGTCAGGCGTGCGAATTCGACTATTCCGGCGTGCAGGCGATCAAGGCGCTGAAGTCGGAAGGCTACCGCGTCATTCTGGTCAATTCGAACCCCGCCACGATCATGACCGACCCGGAGCTGGCGGACGCAACCTATATAGAGCCCATCACGCCCGAGATGGTTGCGACGATCATCGCCAAGGAAAGGCCCGACGCCCTCCTGCCCACCATGGGCGGCCAGACTGCGCTCAACTGCGCACTCAAGCTGGAACAGATGGGCGTGCTCGCGAAGTATGGCGTCGAGATGATCGGCGCCAAGGCAGAAGCCATCGAGAAGGCGGAAGACCGCAAGAAGTTCCGCGAGGCGATGGACCGCATCGGCCTCGAAAGCCCGCGCTCGGCCATCGTCGCTTCGCCTGAACTCTCCAACGTCGAGGGCAAGGTCGTGTACGACCTCAAGGCCGGCTTCATCGAGGCGATGAAGCAGATGGAGGTCGTCGGCCTACCCTGCATCGTCCGCCCGGCATTCACCCTCGGCGGTCTCGGCGGCGGCGTCGCCTACAACCGCCAGGAGTTCGAGGACATCGTCACGCGCGGCCTGCAGATGTCGCCGGTGAGCCAGGTGCTGATCGACGAGAGCCTGCTGGGCTGGAAGGAATTCGAGATGGAGGTCGTCCGCGACAAGGCGGACAACTGCATCATCATCTGCTCGATCGAGAATGTCGATCCGATGGGCGTCCACACGGGCGACTCGATCACGGTCGCGCCTGCCCTCACCCTCACCGACCGCGAATACCAGGTGATGCGCAACGCCTCGATCGCCGTGCTGCGAGAGATCGGCGTCGAGACCGGCGGGTCAAATGTGCAGTTCGCCGTCAACCCCGACAACGGCCGCCTCGTCGTGATCGAGATGAACCCGCGCGTGTCGCGCTCTTCGGCGCTGGCCTCGAAAGCCACCGGCTTCCCGATCGCGAAAGTCGCAGCCAAGCTGGCCGTCGGCTATACGCTCGACGAACTCACCAACGACATCACCGGCGTCACCCCGGCCTCGTTCGAGCCGACCATCGACTATGTCGTCGTGAAGATCCCGCGCTTTGCGTTCGAGAAGTACAAGAGCACGGACCCGGCGCTGAACTACCAGATCCAGACGCTTACGACGCAGATGAAATCCGTGGGCGAGGCGATGGCCATCGGCCGCACCTTCCATGAAGCGCTGCAGAAGGCGCTCCGTTCGCTCGAAACGGGTATTTCTGGCTTCGACGAGCAAGACATTCCCGGCGCCGGCGACCGCTCGTCGCTGATCGCCTCTATCTCGCGCCCGACCGAGAAGCGCCTGCTGAATGTCGGTCAGGCGTTCCGCGAGGGCCTGAGCGTCGATGAAGTCCACACCGCGTCCAGGATCGACAAATGGTTCTTGCGCCAGATCTCGGAGATCATCGCGGAAGAAGCGGCGATCAAGAAAGCCGGCCTTCCGAAAGATGCGGCCGAGTGGACGCGCATCAAGGCGATGGGCTTTTCGGACGTCCGCCTGGCCAAGCTGACCGGCGGCAAGGAACTCGACGTCCGCGCCGCGCGTCACAAGGCTGGCGTCCGCCCCGTGTTCAAGCGCATCGACACCTGCGCAGCTGAATTTGCCGCGCGCACGCCGTACCTCTACTCGACCTACGAGCAAGGCTGGACCGGACCGGACGGCAAGGCGATGCCTGCGCAAAACGAGGCTGAGCCCTCGACGCGCAGGAAGGCGATGATCCTCGGCGGCGGCCCCAACCGCATCGGCCAGGGCATCGAGTTCGATTACTGCTGCTGCCACGCCGCCTTTGCCATGGCCGATCTCAAGATCGAGTCAATCATGGTGAACTGCAACCCCGAAACAGTCTCGACCGACTACGACACATCCGACCGTCTCTACTTCGAACCGCTGACGCTCGAAGACGTGACCGAGATCATCCATGTCGAGCAGTCCACCGGCGACTTCCTGGGCGTCATCGTCCAGTTCGGCGGTCAGACGCCGCTGAAGCTTGCGCAGGGCCTCAAGGCCTCCGGCGCGCCGATCCTCGGCACAACGCCCGACTCGATCGATCTCGCAGAAGACCGCGAACTGTTCTCGCAGCTGATCGACCGTATCGGTCTCAAGCAAGCGCCGAGCGCCATCGCCCGCACCGACGCCGAAGCAATCGCCGCCGCCAACCGCATCGGCTATCCCGTGATGCTGCGGCCCAGCTTCGTGCTCGGCGGCCGCGCGATGGAGATCGTCCACGACGAGACCGACCTCAAGCGCTATGTTCGCGAAGCCGTGCAGGTGTCGGGCGACACGCCGCTTCTGGTCGATCGCTATCTCGCCGACGCCATCGAGGTCGATGTCGACGCGCTGTCCGATGGCAAGACCACACACGTCGCCGGTATCATGGAGCACATCGAGGAAGCCGGCATCCACTCGGGTGACAGCGCCTGCTCGATCCCGCCCTATACACTTGGCAAGGCCATCGTCGATCGTCTTGCCGACCAGGCGCGCAAGCTCGCCATGGCGCTTGACGTGAAGGGTCTGATGAACGTGCAGTTCGCGGTGAAGGGCGAGGAGATATACGTCCTCGAAGCCAACCCGCGCGCATCTCGCACCGTGCCTTTCGTCGCCAAGGCCGTCGGCCAACCCTTCGCCTCGATCGCCGCCAAGGTTATGGCCGGCGAGAGCCTCGCCGGCTTCGGGATCGGCGCAGGCCCGATCGTCGGCAAGCGCTTTGCGGTGAAAGAAGCAGTCTTCCCCTTCTCGCGCTTCCCGGGCGTTGACCCCCTGCTCGGACCGGAGATGCGTTCCACCGGCGAAGTGATGGGCATCGACACGTCTTTTGACGCCGCCTACCTCAAGGCCCAGATCGCCGCCAGTATGTCCCTGCCTGCCTCGGGATGCGTGTTCATTTCGGTGCGCGAGAGCGACAAGCCGGCCATCGAACAGCCCGCCCGCGATATTGCGGCGCTTGGCTTCACCATCATCGCAACAGCCGGAACCGCGAAATACCTCGCCGACAAGGGCATCGAGGTGCAGCCCGTCAACAAGGTCGCAGAAGGCCAGCCCCACGTCGTGGACGCCCTGATCAATGGCAAGGTCCAGCTGGTGTTCAACACCACGGAGGGCGCGCAATCCCTTCTGGACTCGGCCTCCATCCGCCGGGCGGCGCTGGCGCAAGGCATCCCCTATTATACCACGATTTCCGGCGCCCGGGCCGTTGTTCAGGCCATTCGGGTTCTTAAGACACGCCCGCTTGAAGCCGGGGCGCTTCAGACCTACTCTTGATCATTCGAGACGGGTGGTCGCTGGCCGCCCGATATGATGATTCCGTGTAATTCCGGCGCTTTTCCATAGGACTACCCATGCAGCGCATTCCCATGACGTCCGGCGGCTACGAAGCCCTGCAGGCGGAGCTCAAGGTTCTTAAGTCGGAGGAACGCCCAAATATCATCGCGGCGATCGCTGAAGCGCGCAGCCATGGCGACCTGTCCGAGAACGCGGAGTATCACGCCGCCAAGGAGAAGCAGTCCTTCATCGAGGGCCGCATTGCGGAGCTCGAAGGAAAGCTCGCCCATGCCGAAGTGATCGACACCTCGCGGCTTGCGGGCAAGACGGTGAAGTTCGGTGCGACCGTGAAAATGACAGACGAAGACACGGGCGAGACGTACACCTACAAGATCGTCGGCGACGATGAGGCGAACGTGAAGGAAAAGAAGATCTCCATCTCCTCGCCCATCGCCCGCGCCATGATCGGCAAGGAAGAAGGCGACACGGCCGAAGTTTCCGCCCCCGGCGGCGCCAAGTCGTACGAGATTGTCTCGATCGCCTGGAAATAGTCTCCTTCACCTGTGACCGACGGAAAATCAGGACCTGCAATCTGGTGCGTCGCGGATGGCCGCGCCGGCATCCTCAACCAGACGCTGGCGCTCGCCGCTGCGCTCGCCGAACCCGGCCGCGCGGCAGACCTTGCGCACATCCGCTCGCATGCGCATCGCGACACGCCGGTGATCCTGCAGCCGGAAGGATGGCAACTTGCCCTGCCGCCCAATCTCTGGCCTTCGCCTCTCTCGGCGCTTCCCGTCGCCCAGCGCGAGCTGCTCGCGCCACCCTGGCCCGACATCTGGATAGCGGCCGGGCGGCGTTCGATCCCCTATTCGCGGATGATCCGCAAACTCTCAGGCGGCAAGACGCTCGTGGTGCAGACGCAGAACCCGCGCGTGCGGATGGCCGATTTCGATCTGGTGATTCCACCCGATCATGACGGCGTCACCGGCCCCAACGTCTTCCCTGTCGTCGGTCCGCCCGTCTGGTTCTCGCAGGCCCGCATCGACGACTCGCTCGCACGCTTCCCCTCCCTGCGCGTGGTGCAGGGCCAGAAGGTGCTCGTGTCGATCGGCGGCGATTCAAAAAACCACCGGATGACCGAGACGAATGTTGCAGCTTTCGAGCGCGCTATCCAGCGCCTCGCCCAGGGCCGCACCTTCTGGATTACCGTCTCGCGCCGCACGCCCGAGCATGCCCGCGTTCGGTTGCGCCGCCTCGCCTCCACGATCAGCGCGATCTTCTGGGAGAATGAGGAACGCGACGGCCCCAACCCCTATGTCGCCTTCCTCTCACAATGCGACGCCGCCATGGTCACATGCGAGAGCGCCAACATGATCGCAGACCCCGCCTTCTTCGGCAAACCGGTCCACCTCCTGAAGCTCGACGGTGGCGGCCCGCGCTTCGACAAGCTCCATGCCGGCTTCATCGACCGCCGCGCGGCGCGCTGGTTCACGGGGAGCCTGCAGACCTGGACCTACGCCCCTGTCCGCGAAGCCGCGCGAGCGGCAGACGAGATCGTCAGGCGGGTGCTGGAGCGACAGCCAAATCGCTAGAAAAACGCAATTGACCCAATGGGCGCAGCCTTTGCCCTTTTCCATTCACGCCAGCATCCCCAGAATAAGCGGACAAGCGCGCCTTGCCCCATTTCGCGCGCCCGACTGGCCCGTTAGGAAGGTCCAGACACAGGATTTGCCATGACCGCCGCCCGCCACTCCCAGATCATCATTCTCGGCTCCGGCCCTGCCGGTTACACCGCCGCGATCTATGCCGCGCGCGCCCTGCGCAAGCCGATGCTTATCGCGGGGATCCAGCCGGGCGGGCAGCTGACCATCACCACCGACGTGGAGAACTATCCGGGCTTCGCCGACGTCATCCAGGGCCCGTGGCTGATGGAGCAGATGCGCGCCCAGGCCATCCACGTCGGCACAGAGATGGTGGAAGACCACATCATCAAGGCCGACCTGCAGGAGCGCCCCTTCACCCTCACCGGCGACAGCGGAACCATCTACACCTGCGACGTGCTTGTGATCTGCACGGGCGCACAAGCCAAGTGGCTCGGACTTGAGAGCGAGAACAAGTTCAAGGGCTTCGGCGTGTCCGCCTGCGCAACCTGCGACGCCTTCTTCTACCGCGGCAAGGAAGTCATCGTCGTCGGTGGCGGCAACACCGCCGTGGAAGAAGCGCTGCACCTCACACATTTCGCCTCGAAGGTGACAGTCGTTCACCGCCGCGACCATTTCCGCGCGGAAAAGATCCTGCAGGACCGTCTGTTCAAGAACCCGAAGGTCAACGTGGTGTGGGACACGGAGCTCGCCGATGTCATCGGACAGGAAGGTCCGCTGAGCGTGACCAAGGCAAAGCTGCGCAATCTCAAGACCGGCGAAGTCACCGAGCAGCCCGTGCATGGCATCTTCATCGCCATCGGCCACGCGCCGCAGACCAGCCTCTTCACCGGCCAGCTCGAGATGAAACAGGGCGGCTATCTCAAGACCGCGCCGAACTCCACGGCCACCTCCATCCCCGGCGTCTTCGCCGCGGGCGACGTGGCTGACGACATTTTCCGCCAGGCCGTTACGGCAGCCGGCCTCGGCTGCATGGCGGCGCTCGAAGCCGAGAAACACATCGAAGGCCTTCCCAAGCATGGGCCTGCCCCCGCAGCGTATTGAGCCATGTCGAACCGTGCAGCCTACGATCGCTGGATCGCCTCTCTCCGCCCCACCGGCATCGAGCTGATCGAAGGCCTGAACAAGGCGCTACCGGGCAAGCTCGACGCGCCCGAGGTGAAGCACGGAGAACCCCTGCGCGCTGGCGGTTATGGCGAGGATCGCACCGTCTACACCCAGACGCTGTTTTCGCCCGATGGGGAAGAGCCCCGCACCGTCCATCTCGGCCTCGACGTCTTCGCCCCCGCGGGCGCAGACGTCTTCACGCCCCTCTCCGGACGGGTGCACTCGTCACGCATCAACGATGCAGACGGAGACTACGGCCCCACCATCATCCTCGAACACGCGCCTGTCTTAGGGCTCAAGTTTCACACGCTTTACGGCCACCTGTCGCGCGACAGCCTGAAGGGCCTCAAGCCAGGCACGGCGTTCATGGCGGGTGAAAGGATCGCGGAGCTCGGGACGAAGCGCGAGAATGGCGGGTGGTCGCCCCACGTGCACTTCCAGATCATCCTCGATATCGGCTCGGCCAAGGGCGACTATCCCGGCGTCTGCCGCCGCAGCGAGCAGGACCACTGGCTGTCGATCTGCCCGGATCCCGGCCCCCTGCTCGGCCTGCGCTAGTCGCTATTTCGCCATCGCGCGCAGCATCCATGCCGTCTTCTCCGCCACGGCGACACGTTGCCTCATCAGGTCGGCCAACGCGTGGTCGCCCGCCTCTTCAGCCGCTTGCAACGCCGTGCGCGCCGAGCGCGCGAGAAGCTCGTTTCCAGTCACCAGATTGGTGATCATCGTCTCGGCATCCGGCACGCTCTTGTCCGGCGGCAGCGGCGACTTGGCGCCGATCTGCTCGCTCGCCGGCGCATACGCGCCCAGCGAGCGGATGCGTTCAGCGATCAGGCCTATCGACAGCCATGGGCATTGTCCTGCGTCTCGAACATCAGGTGCAGCGTGTTGAACATCGGCCCTTCGACGTTCCAGTGATAGCCATGCGTCTTGATATACAGGCCTTGGGTATTGCCGAGCACCTGTCCAAGCGCGCCCGCGATCCTCTTTTGAGCCTCGGTCTCAATGCCGATGTCGATGGCCATGGAAGTCTCAGCTCTGACATTCTCGAGCTGGAGGGGGACCAGTTGCATGCAAGCTGCATGCTGCCCGATGGCGCTATCGCTGCGATCTCACCCAGTCGAGAAGCTTGCGGAAACTCTCCGGCGACGCCTCGTGCGGCAGGTGACCCACGCCGCGCAGAACCTCGATCCGCGCATTGGGCAGGGCCTGGGCAAGCCGCAGCGAATGGATAGCCGAGCTTACCACGCCGTCGCCGTCTCCCGCCAGGATCGCTACGGGCATACTGATCTCGGGATAGCGAGCCTGCTGCGCTGTGACCTCGCGCTTGGCCGCCACCATGTCTTCCGCGTTCGCGCGCAGCGGTCCGGGCTCCGCTGCCATTGCGACGCGTGAGCCTTCCAGCCAACCATCCGGTGGGATGCTTGGCCGGAACGCGTTAGACATGCCTTTCTTGACCGCCGCGCCCGCAAACGGCTGCGCCAGCACAGTGTTGAACAGTCCGCCCACCAGCGGGTTCGAGGACCAGTGGAAATGCCAGTCCACCCCACCCGGCCATTCATGGGCAACTGGCGCGATCAGCACGAGCCCGCCGATCAAGTCCGGCCGATCAAGCGCCAGGCGCAGCGCCACCGCGCCGCCCCACGAATGGGCCACCACCACGGGCGTCTTCAGGCCAAGCTGTTCGATCACACCGGCAGCAACCGCCGCCTGCTTTGTCAGCGTATCTGACCCCGCAGGCCGTTCCTTCGTGAAACCCATGCCCGGCCGGTCATAGGCGGCGAGCAGGAATTCATTCTTCAGCATCGGAACGATCGTCGGCTTCCACGTGCCGATATGCGAGAATGCGCCATGAATCAGCAGCAGAGGCGCACCCGAGGTCGGGCCCCACGTCTCCACATGCGTAGAAACACCAGCAGTCTCAACGAACTTCATGGAGCTGCTCGCCTCCGCATCCTCCCGCGCCGGCGCCAGCATCACACGCCGTCACGGATCAGACTTCATGGCGTAACCGCAAGGGTTTGGCGCCGCCCCTAAGCCGCCGCCACGAGGCTTTCGAACAGCTTGACCCCGTCATTGCCGCCCTCCTGCCCAGCCATTGCGCGTTCCGGATGAGGCATCATGCCAAGCACGCGGCCATTCTCGGACAGGATGCCTGCAATGTCGCGCGCAGAGCCGTTCGGGTTGCCGACATAGCGGAACGCTACCCGCCCCTCGCCTTCGAGCCTGTCCAGCGTCGCATCGTCCGCGAAATAGTTCCCGTCATGGTGTGCGACGGGGAAAGAAACGTCGCGCTGATCCTTGTAGCCAGCCGTAAACGCCGAGGAGTTGCTGGCGATGGCCAGCGGCTGTGGACGGCAGACAAAGTTCAGCGATGCATTGCGCAGAAGCGCGCCGGGCAACAAGCTCAGCTCGGTTGCCACCTGGAAACCGTTGCAGATCGCCAGCACATAACCGCCGCGCTCTGCATGCGCGCGGATCGCCTCGCCGATCGGCGACGCCGCCGCCATGGCGCCTGAGCGGAGATAGTCGCCATACGAAAATCCGCCCGGCAGCACGATCAGATCCAGGCCTTGAGGCAGCGCCCCATCCTTGTGCCAGACCATCGCCGGCTCCTGCCCCGTCACCTGGCGCAGCGCGGTCTGCGCGTCGCGATCGCAGTTGGAACCGGGAAAGATGATGACAGCGGATTTCATGACCTGTCCTTGGGAAACGCCCGTTTCGCGCGCGTCTAGCAGCTTTCGCCACGAGTCGCGAGGGCGGTTCGCGCCTCGGCTATTTGTAGAAAATCACCGCTGCTCCAATCGCAATCAGCGCAAAACCGATCGCATGTTTCCACGTCAACGGCTCGCCCAGCACCCAGACGGAAAACCCCGCGAACATGACCAGGGTGATGACCTCCTGCATCGTCTTCAGCTCCGCCGCAGAATAGACCGCATGGCCGATACGGTTTGCCGGAACGGCCAGGCAGTACTCGACAAACGCGATCGCCCAGCTCGCAAGGATCACCAGCAACAGTGGCGACTCCTTGAACTTCAGGTGCCCATACCATGCCACCGTCATGAACAGGTTGGACCCGATCAGCAGGACGATCGGCGTCCAGTGTGCTGGCGTCATGAATGTCCTCGGGAAGCTGCTACCTGATTTTGGACAGATTCTGGGTCCAGCCTCCGCGCCGGTCAATTCGGTCACGGAGGACGCGATGAACAGGCTACTGGCAGTGGGCGCCGTTCTGGCCCTGGCGGGCTGCAACACTGTCGAAGGGTTGGGCCGTGACCTTCAGACAGTCGGCGGCGTCATGACGGGCACAGCCACAGGCGTCCAGAACGCCGCGACGCCTGCGCCTGGCTCGAGCGTCGCCCCGCCTGCATCCTGCCGGCCCGATGCAGACGGCCTTGTCCTCGACGGTTGTCCAGACCCTGGCTAGCGCACCCGCCGCCAACTTGCGGAAAGCGCCGCAACAGGCCATCTTTCCCGTACGGAACTTCAGTCAGGGGTAAACCTCATGCGTAAACTGCTCATCGCCGTGGTGCTGGCCGCGCCGCTGCTGGCGTCCGCCTGCAACACCATCGCCGGCCTCGGCAAGGACGTTGGCGCCGTCGGCGACGTTGTCGCCAAGACGGCTGAGGAAGCGAAGTAGGCGCGTCCTACGCGATCTCGATTGAATACCGCTCGACGACTGTGTTCGCGAGCAGCTTCTCGCACATTTCCTTCACGCGCTTTTCGGCGTCGGCCTTCGACAGGCTGTCGGCAAGTTCGATCTCGATCGTCTTGCCACACCGCACGGCCTCGACCTCGCCGAAGCCAAGCCGGCCAAGCGCATCGCCCACCGCCTTGCCCTGGGGATCGAGCACGCCAGCCTTCAGCGAGACATGAACCTTCGCGCGCATATCGGCTCCGCTACTTTCCGCTGCCAACCCGTGAAGCGGGCTACTTGCCATTGAAGGACAGGATCTCCGCCCCGCCCGCTTCCTTGATGATTCCAAGCCGCCGCGCAACCTCGGCATAGGCCTCGGTGACGCCGCCGAGGTCGCGGCGGAAACGGTCCTTGTCCATCTTCTCGCCCGTGTCCATGTCCCACAGGCGGCACGAATCCGGGCTGATCTCGTCGGCCAGAACCGTGCGAACCATCTCGCCCTCGTAGAGCCGTCCGTACTCGACCTTGAAGTCCACCAGCTTGATCCGTGCGCCCGCAAACAACCCGGTCAGGAAATCATTGATGCGCAGCGTCATCGCGATGATGTCGTCGAGCTCCTGGTGCGTGGCCCAGTTGAACGCCGTGATGTGCTCCTCGGTGACGAGCGGGTCGCCGAGCTCGTCCTTCTTGTAGCAGAACTCGATGATCGAACGTGGCAGCGGCGTGCCTTCCTCGATGCCCAGCTTCTTGGACAGCGAGCCCGCCGCCACATTGCGGCAGATCACTTCCAGGGGGATGATCTCGACCTCGCGGATCAGCTGCTCGCGCATGTTGATGCGCTTCAGGAAGTGCGTCGGGATGCCGATGCCGTTCAGCTGCAGCATCACGAATTCGCTGATACGGTTGTTGAGCACGCCCTTGCCGTCAAGCACGGCGCGCTTCTCGTTGTTGAACGCGGTGGCGTCGTCCTTGAAGTACTGGATCAAGGTGCCCGGCTCAGGCCCCTCGTACAGGATCTTCGCCTTGCCCTCATAGATCTTGCGGCGCTTGGCCATGTTGCGTCTCCAGGGCCGGAGGGCATGCCAGCCCTCGCGACTCGTACAGGAAAAGGTTTCCTATCCCATCCCGGGATGGACGTCGCGTCTGGCATCGTCGCGGGGGTGTTTTTGGCCCTTCCCAGGGACTATATCGCCGTGTGAAGGACTAGACGCAAGCAATCACAGGGAGACGGCTTTTGAGCGGTTTTGACAAGCGCGAGCGGGCGGAAGAAGGCAAGTTCGCCCTCGATCAGGAACTGCGGTTCAAGGCAAATGCCCGCCGAAACAAGCTCTTGGGCCTGTGGGCGGCTGAAAAGCTGGGCAAATCGGGTGAAGCGGCTGCGACATACGCCACGGATGTCGTAAAGTCCGACTTCGAGGCCCCGGGCGATGAAGACGTTTTCCGGAAGGTGAAGGGAGATCTGGATGCCGCCGGCGTCGCGATCACCGACCACCAGCTCCAGCGCCAGATGACCGAGTTGATGGAAACCGCCATCGAACAAGTCAAATCCGAGAAAAGATAACGGGCGGCCCCGGCCACCGGTTTACCAAAGCGATCACCTCCGCTGCGCCCGAAACCCCGGCGCGGCGGAGTTTTCGTATGCGCGCGTCCCGTCGTGAAACGCCCCACAATTTTTCTTGGTCAATGGCGAGCGTGAAACTCCCCCGCCGCGGCTCAGGGCCTGGAAAACCGTTGGTGCCATTCTCGTAGCTGAAGACTGGCCCCCGACGGTCTGACCTGCCGGATCACCGCCCCCCGGGCGGTGCGCGCCCCGTCCCCCCTGGGGCGCCGCGATCCGGTTGGAGCAGCAGCGCTCCCCTGGCGCTGTGCCGCTCCGCCATCATGGCCTCGGGCCGGAGCGACGGTGCGGCGCTCCGGCCCTTTTGTTTTCAGGCCGCGCCAAACACCCGATCGAAGATCACGTCCACACCCTTGAAGTGGTACTCAAGGTCGAACATAGCCCCGAGCTGCGCCCTGCTCAGCAGGTTCGCGACATCCGCATCGCCTTCGAGGTTCGCCAGGAAGTCGCCCTCCTTGCGGTTCGCATCGCGCCACACCTTCATCGCGTTGCGCTGGACCATGCGATAGGCGTCCTCGCGGCTCGCCCCCGCCTCGACAAGCGCCAGCAGAACGCGCTGGGAATTGTGCAACCCGCCAAGCCGGTTGAGGTTCGCCAGCATGTTGTCCGGATAGACCAGCAGGTTCTCGATCACACCCGCGAGCCGGTTCAGCGCGAAATCCAGATGGATCGTCGCATCCGGCCCGATGCCACGCTCGACGGATGAGTGCGAAATATCCCGCTCATGCCACAGCGCGACATTCTCCATCGCCGGCACAACAGCAGACCGCACCAGCCGCGCCAACCCCGTGAGATTCTCCGTCAGCACCGGATTCCGCTTGTGCGGCATTGCCGACGAGCCCTTCTGCCCCTCGGAGAAGAATTCCTCCGCCTCCAGCACTTCCGTCCGCTGCAGATGCCGGATCTCTGTCGCCAGCCGCTCGATGCTCGATGCGATCACCCCAAGCGCCGCAAAGAAAGCAGCATGACGATCGCGCGGGATCACCTGCGTCGATACAGGCTCGACAGCGAGACCCAGCTTGGCCGCCACCATCTCCTCGATGCGCGGATCGATGTTCGCGAACGTCCCCACCGCGCCAGAAATCGCGCACGTCGAAATCTCCTCGCGCGCTGCCTCGAGCCGCTTCTTGCCGCGCGCAAACTCCGCGTGGAACCCCGCCAGCTTCACCCCGAACGTCGTCGGCTCGGCATGGATACCATGGCTACGCCCGATCGTCGGCGTCAGCTTGTGCTCAAGCGCCCGCTTCTTCAGCGCCGCCAGAACGCGGTCAATGTCCTTCAGCAGAATGTCGCTCGCCCGCTGCAACTGCACCGCAAGGCAGGTGTCCAGCACGTCCGATGACGTCATCCCGAGATGAAGGAACCGCGCTTCATCGCCCACATGCTCCGCGACAGACGTAAGGAACGCGATCACATCGTGCTTCACCTCGCGCTCGATCTCGTCGATCCGCGCCACGCTAAAACCGCCCAGCGCCCGCACAGCCTTTGGAACCCCCGCCGGGATCATTCCCAGTTCGGCCATCGCCTCGGCCGCCAGCGTCTCGATCTCCAGCCAGATAGCATAGCGCTGCTCCGGCTCCCAGATCGCAACCATCTCGGGACGGGCATAGCGGGTAATCATGGGGCAAGCTCCGGCAGGACTGCCGAGGCTTTAAGCGGCAAAGAACCCTGCTGTCATCCCGAATCCCGCGCGTGTCATTCCCGCCGGAGCCCCGAGGGGCCAAGAGCGGCAACCCGGGCGTGCCAAGCGCCGGCGCCAGCTGCTCTTGGGGTCCATGTCTCACTTTACGTGATCGGAATGCCAGCGAGCGGGTTGCCGCATACCCTGCTGGCAGTACAGGAAGGCGACATGACCGCTTCAATCCACCACATCACAGCCGCGAACACCTCCCTGCTCGACAATGTCGGCCCAGACGTGTTCGACCACGCCATCGACCGCAACTACCTCGCCGCCTATGTCGCTGATCCGCGCCACGCCCTGTTCGTTGCAGTCGAGAACGGTGCGGTCGTGGGCCACATACGCGGCAACGCCCACCTGCAGCCTGATCGCGCGCCGGATCTCTACATCGACAATCTGGGCACCACGCCCGCTCACCAGAGGCGCGGCATCGCCGCCGGGCTGATGGACGCTCTCATCGCATGGGGCAAAACGCAGGGTTGCACCTACGCCTGGGTCGCCACCGAGATCGACAATGACGGCGCGAAGGGCTTCTACGCCGCCCAGCGCTTCATGCACGACCCGATCGCAATGTTCGCGCTCGAGTTCGACTAGACGTTTAGTGCATACCCAGCCGAGCGCACGGTACGGATCGGATCATCGCCACCGCCCTTGCTGAGCGCCTTGCGCAAGCGTCCGATATGGACGTCGACGGTGCGCGTCTCGACATAAACGTCCGATCCCCACACCGCATCCAGCAGCTGCTCACGGCTGAACACGCGGCCCGGATGCTGGATGAAATAATCGAGCAGGCGGAACTCCGTCGGCCCGAGATGCACCTCGGCGCCGGCGCGCGTAACCTTGTGCGCAGCGCGGTCCATCGAGATATCGCCGACCACCACGATGTCGTCGGCCAGGGCCGGCCGGATGCGCCGCATCACCGCGCGGATGCGCGCCGTCAGCTCCGACATCGAGAACGGCTTGGTCATGTAGTCGTCGGCGCCGATATCGAGCCCGCGGATGCGGTCGCTCTCTTCGGTGCGGGCCGTCAGCATGATGATCGGCAGGTTGCGTGTCGCCTGTTGCGACCGCAGCCGCCGCGCCACTTCGATGCCGGCCAGTTTCGGCAGCATCCAGTCGAGCAGCACGATGTCGGGCTGGCGTTCGGCAATCTGCAGCAGCGCATCCTCGCCGTCGGTCGCGGTCGCGACCTCATAGCCTTCCTTGATGAGGTTGTAGCGGATCAGCTCGACCAGCGCCGCCTCGTCCTCGACGATCAGCGCATAGGGGCGTGTGGCGGCGGCCGGGCGCATGGTGGGGCGCTCGATCTCAGTTGCTGTTGAGTGCATCGACCTTCGGCCTTTCGGTGGGGAGTTGTTCGCCGGTGACGAGGAAGTGGATTTCCTCGGCGATGTTGGTGCAGTGGTCACCGATCCGTTCCAGATTCTTGGCGACAAAGAGGAGATGCGCGCAGGCCGAAATCGTGCGCGGGTCTTCGATCATGTAGGTAACGACTTCGCGGAACAGCGACTGGTAGTGCTCGTCCACTTCCTCGTCGCGCGCCCACACCTTGTTGGCCGCATCTGTCTCCAGCGCCGTATAGGCGTCCAGCACGCGCTTCAGCTGCGCCGTAACGAGCCGGCCCATGCGCGCCACGCCCTTCAGGGCGCCGTCCGCCCCGATCTTGTCGACCAGCTTGACGCGCTTGGCGATACTCTTGGCGAGATCGCCGACGCGCTCAAGTTCGGTTGCGATCTTGAGCGCCGAGATCACCTGGCGCAGGTCGCGCGCCAGCGGCTGGCGAAGCGCAAGAAGCCGCAGGATCTTCTTCTCCACCTCGACCTGCAGGTTGTCGATCTGTGGATCGCGCGAGACCACCGTCTCGGCCAGCACGAGATCGCGCGAGGCGATCGACTGGATGGCGTCCGATAGCATGTCCTCTGCAAGCCCGCCCATGCGGGCGAGGTCTCCGGAGAGCTCCTCCAGATCCTGCGAGAACGACCTGACTGTATGCTCGGTCATGTGCGTGGTCCTTTCACCGCCACCTTACAGGAAGGCTCAGCCTATCCGAAGCGTCCGGTGATGTAGTCCTGCGTCCGCGACTCCCGCGGATTGGTAAACACTGTCTCGGTCGGTCCGGTTTCCACCAGTTTTCCGAGGTGAAAGAAGGCCGTCTGCTGCGAGACCCGGGCCGCCTGCGCCATCGAATGCGTCACGATGATGATGCAGTAGTTCGCCTTCAGCTCGTCGATCAGCTCTTCCACCTTCGCCGTTGCGATGGGGTCCAGCGCCGAACAGGGCTCGTCCATCAGGATGATTTCGGGGCTCACGGCGATCGCCCGCGCGATCACCAGGCGCTGCTGCTGCCCGCCCGACAGGCTCATGCCTGGCGCGTTGAGACGATCCTTCACCTCGTCCCACAGCCCGGCCTTGCGCAGCGAGGACTCGACGATCTGCTGCATCTCTGTCCGCGATCCCGCGAGACCATGCAGCCGCACGCCATAGGCCACATTGTCGAAGATCGATTTCGGGAACGGGTTCGGCTTCTGGAACACCATGCCCACCTGCGCCCGGAGAAGGACGGGGTCAACCGAGCGGGCGTTCACGTCCTGACCATCGATCAGGATCTCGCCCGTTACCCGGCAGTTCGGGATGGTGTCGTTCATCCGGTTGATCGAGCGCAGGAAAGTCGACTTTCCGCAGCCCGACGGCCCGATCAGCGCCGTCACCGACTTCTCCGGCATGTCGAGTGAGACGTCGAACAGTGCCTGCTTTTCGCCATAGAACACCGACACCGAGCGCGCCGCGACCTTGGTCGGCGGCACGGCTGGCCCCGCGGCGCTTGGCCGGGGTGTTTCGACGCGAAGTTGAGGAACGATGGGCTCCATCCGGCTCATCGCCCTCTCCAGGCGGCGTCCGGTCCGAGATCAGGAATCCGTTCGCTCTGCGCTGCCATGCCGGCCTTCGTGGAGACGAACTGGATAGCCATGAACTGCCCAACAGCCGCTTGATAACCTGTCCTGTACGGGCCGATTGTGACAGTCCTGCGAACCCGCATCTACCCGCCTGTGCGTCAGTCTGCCCGTCTATCGATAAACTGGAGAATCCGTGTCTGCCCCTCACGCGGCACGGGTATTTTCGGCCCAAAATCAATGATATCAGACTGCTACGTCCGCACGCGAGGCAGCGTCTGACGCATTTTTACGGCGACATGGCCGCGGCCCGAAGGGTTTATCGACGCCGACCACGCTGTCGGCGCTGGCTCCAAAACAAGCTGCGCGCAGCGGATCAGACGGGCACGGCCGCCTGCGGACGCTTCTCCTGCGACCAGGGGCAATCCTAGTTGACCGCCGCTGTCTTCACCGTTCCATCCACGCCCGCCTTCGCCAGCCGCTGCTGCAGCGTGCCGATATCGCGCGTCGTGAACTTCGCGATCACCTCGCGCGCTTTCACCACAGCCTCTGCGGTCGTCGTCTCGCCCGCGTCGATCTTGTCCGCCAGCTCAAGCAGAGGCTCATACACAGGCTCCGGCTCGCCCTGCACCGTCAGGCCAAAGCTCGTCCCTGCAACCTCGAGCTTGTCCCATTCCCTGCGGACCTCGGCCCAGAAGTCCCTGGTCGCGGCCCAATACTCCGTCGCCACCGATGCGTCGAACTGCGTGTTTGGACGATACGTGTTCACGCCCTGCTCGCGTGCAATGATCTGCTGCTTGCCGCCAACCATGCCGAGCTTGGAATTGTCCTGCTCATGCACCCAGCCGTCGCTGGTAAGTGCATGACGGTTCACCGCCAGGACGGCGTAGTAATCCTTCCGCGTCGTCGACTCGCGCCGCGGCAGCGGCCGCAACTCGGCCGGCGGCGTCCACGCTGACACACCATACGCATGCGTCCACATCCCAAGCGCGCCGTAACGCGGCGAGTCTTCCACCTGGTAGACCTGCTGCGACCACTTCCCTTCGCGCTCGGCAGGCGAGATCACCCGGTTCTCCCAGGCATTGCCGCCGAGAAACACCAGCACGCTCGCAGGTTCATAGCGCCAGTCCTGCCGCCAGTGCTTGATCGGAAACGTCTCGTCCCCCGCCTCGATGACCAGGATGTGCTGGATGCTGATGAAGTCGCCGCGATCCTCGATCACGCGCACGACTTCGTATCCGCCAGACCGATCCGGCTCGCGCACCTTGTAGTCAGGTACGAAACCTACCGTCTCGATGAAGTCGAAACGCACGCGATAGTCGCCCTGCTGCGCCATGATCGCCTTGCGGTCCTGCTCGAACTTAGCGCGCTCGACCTCGCCCATCCCGGCCTGCGTGTATGCCGTGCCGCCCGCTGTGGTGCAGCCCTGCACCGCCAGGCCGCCAGCAAGCAGAACCGCCAACGCTGCGCTCCGAAGCATTCCTGACGACATCATGCCTTCATGGCCTTTTCCAATACGCCCCCGCGTTTCGAGAGCTATTCCTCTTGCAAATGACTTGCAAGTGCATACTGAGTCCTGCCAACGCAGTTCCGCGAACGCGAGGTGCAGCCGATGGCTCGACATTCTTCAACTGGCGCCGGGCGCGTCGCAACGTGCCTCTTCCTGCTCATGCCAGCGCTCGTTGCGCCACATGCGTCAGCGGATACGTCCTACCTTCGGCCCAACTGGTTCACCACCGCCACTGACGATCTCGTAACCACGCAATCCTCCTTCACCGAGAGCTTCTCCAATCCTGCGATCGGCGTGAAATCCGAGGCATGGACAGTGATCGCTCCCGATGGCGCCAGATCCACCTTCAAGACGAAGGTCGAACTCACACAACTCACCGCGCTCGAAGCCGACACCAGGACCAACGGCACCTACCGCCTCTCCACCGGCGAACGCCTCGGCCGCATCGGCCAGCAAGTCCTCGTCGATGGCGCATGGCAGCCCGTAGCGCCCGGCCGCGAAATCCTGCCTGGCGCGCAGACGCGCCAGAGCCAGACCGCCACCGTCGCCGACGTCTACGTCACGCGCGGGGCGCCAACCACAGCGCCGGTCGAAGCCCATATCGGCTCGCTCGAGCTGAAACCTCTGACGCATCCCAACGACGTCTATCTCGACACCGGCTTCGCCTTCCGCGTCATGCTCAACGGCAAGCCCGTCGCCAATCAGCAGGTGGAAATCTGGCGCGAAGGCGGCACATACGAAGAGCCAGCCTACCGCAAGCTTCTTGCATCAGGCTCTGACGGCGAGGTGAAAGCCACGTTCGACAAGCCCGGGGTCTACCTGTTCTGGACCCGCATGTCGGGTGACGCCCCTGCTGGCGCCGCGACGCCGATCCGCAGCTACACGACGTCGATTACAATCGAGGTCCAGCCTTAGCTCGCTCCGCCCGCGCGCCGCATCGGCAGAACGACCCCAAATGCAGACCCGCGTCCCGGCTCGCTCTCGACGAGGAAGCTCCCGCGATGGCGTTGCACGACGTGCTTCACGATCGCGAGCCCCAGACCCGTGCCCGGCCGCAACCCTCTGCCCGGATCAACGCGATAGAAACGCTCCGACAGGCGTGGCAGATATTGCCGCTCGATGCCCGGTCCCGCGTCCGTCACGCGCAGCGCCACGCAGGGTCCCCTTCCCGTCGCAGACACGATCGACATGTGGCCCGCACTCTCCCACAGCCGCCCGGCGCGCGCCGCCGCCTGATCGCCCGACAGCTCGGGCGACAGCTCGACTTCGACCACGCCCTGCGGCTCGGAATACTTCACGGCGTTGTCGATCAGGTTCTGCACCACCTGCGCCAGCTCGTCACGAACGCCAGTCACGGGGATCGGACTGTCCGCGCCGCGCAGGCGCACTGTAACGCCGCGCGTTGCCGCTACCGGCGCAAGAGCCGCCGCCACTTCCTTCACCACGCCCGCGAGATCGGTCTGCTCGTCAGGCGGGCGATGCTCGACCAGTTCGATACGCGACAATGACATGAGATCGCTGATCAGCCGCTTCATGCGGTCGGCCTGCGCCTGCATGATTTCCAGGAACCGCTCGCGCGCCTCCGCATCGTCACGCGCCGGCCCCCGCAGCGTCTCGATGAATCCCGACAGAGATGTCAGCGGCGTGCGCAACTCATGGCTGGCGTTGGCAAGAAAATCGACGCGCGCCAGCTCGACGCGCTTGATGTCGGTGAGGTCGTGCATGCTCACCAGGATGCCCGCGCCCAGCGGCGCCGCCACGCAGGCAAAGTAACGGTCGGTCTCGTCACGCTCAACGAATTCGAAGCGCTGCGTCTCGCCGGTCTGGCGCGCGCTCGCCACCGCATCAAGCAGTTCAGGCTTGCGCACCACGGCCGTCAGCTGCGGCTCTGCGCCGACAAAGCGGAAGGTCTGCCGCGCGGCCGGATTGGCCGCCTCCACCTTGCCCTGCGCATCGATGTAGAGCGCCGGCTCCGGCAGCGCCTCGACCAGCGAGGTGCGGAACGCCTTCTCCTGCGCAGACTTCCTGCGCGCCTCCAGCATCGCTGCCTCGGGATCGTCCTTCACTTCGATCGCAGGATCGACCGTGCCGAAATACCAGACCGTCGAAAACAGGATCAGCCCCATCACCCCAAGGCTGGCCGCCAGCCAGTTCGCCTGGCCCAGAATCGCAAGGATGAGGATCACCCCAATCGCCGCCCCAGCGAGCACACGGAAGTCGCTGACCCGCGTGCGTGGCGACGGGGCATTCTGTGACGCCTGCATAGACGAAGTGGCCGGTCCATCGCTCATGCGGCGATAACTAGGGCGCTCCGCCTGTTTTGTCGTGATTTTCGTGAGCACGCCGTGCGCGACATATTGATTTACGATAAATCTCGTTGACATCGGCAAAACGCTGGGAGAAATCGTGCCAACCGTCGGTCAGGCCGGCCAATACCGTCTCCAGAGGTGTCTTTCATGCGAATGTCCCTGCTCATCGCCGCTTCTGCGGCTGCGCTTCTTGCAGCTTGCTCGAATGAAACAGCGCCCGCGCCAGTCGCAGCCGAGCCGGCCAAGGCGGTTCTCGGCGAGTGGGGCATTGATCTCACGACCCGCGACGAGGCTGTGAAGGCGGGCGACGACTTCTTCCGTTATGCCAACGGCAAATGGCTCGCGACCTTCACGCTCCCCGAAGACAAGGCGCGCTATGGCGCCTTCGACGAGCTGGCCGTGAAATCCGAGAATGACGTCAAGACGATCATCGACGGCTTTGCCGCAAACCCGCCTGCTCCGGGCTCGAACGTCGCAAAGGCCGCGGACTTCTACGCATCCTGGATGGACGAAGCGACGATCGAGGCGCGCGGCACGGAACCGCTCAAGCCCTATCTCGACGAGATCAACGGCATCACCGACAAGGCCGGTCTCCTGAAGGTCATCGCCAAGGTCGGCTACGCCTCGCCCTTCGGCGTCGGCATCGAGGCCGACGTCGCCGACCCGACCCGCTATGCGGTCTGGGCCGCTCAGGGCGGCCTCGGCATGCCGGACCGCGACTACTATCTTGAGAAGAGCGACAAGTACGACAGCTACCGCGCCGCGTACAAAGCCTACGTCACGAAGATGTTCGAACTTCTGGGCGACGCGGCGCCTGCCGCCTCCGCCGAGACGGTGATCAAGTTCGAGACCGAGATCGCCAAAGGCCACTGGACGCAGGAAGCCCTTCGCGTCCCCGACAAGGCCTTCAAAGGCATGTCCGTCGCCGACTTCAAGAAGCTGGCCCCCAACTTCGATCTCGAACAGTTCGCGAAGGACGCGGGCATCCCGGCCGTCACCAACGTCGTGGCGTATGGCGACACCTCGGTCACCGCTGGCGCCAAGCTGGTCGACTCGCAGCCGATAGCCGCCTGGAAGAAGTATCTCACCTTCCACATGGCGTCCGACAACGCAGCCTTCCTGCCCAAAGCATTCGACGACGCCTCGTTCGAATTCTTCTCGAAAACCCTGCGCGGTGTGCCGGCCAAGCGCGATCGCTGGAAGCGCGGCGTGACCCTGCTTGACGGCAACATGGGCGAAGCTCTTGGCGAGGCTTATGCCGCGAAGTTCTTCCCGCCGGAGAGCAAGGCGAAGATGGACGAGCTGGTCGCAAACCTGAACTCGGCGCTCAAGGGCCGGATCGAGAAGCTCGAGTGGATGGATGACCCCACGCGCGCCGAAGCCCTCAAGAAGCTGGCCAACTTCGAACCGCGCATCGGCTACCCCAACAAGTGGCGCGACTACTCCGCCATGCAGATCGACAAGACCAGGCTGTTCGAGAACATCTTCGCCGCCCGCCAGTTCGAGTGGAACCGTCAGGTCGCCCGTCTCGGCGGCCCGGTTGATCGCGAAGAGTGGGGCATGAACGCGCAGACGGTGAACGCGTACTACAACCCGCTGATGAACCAGATCACCTTCCCGGCCGGCATCCTCCAGCCGCCCTTCTTCGACGCGAACGCTGATCCTGCGGTCAATTACGGCGCCATCGGCGGCGTGATCGGTCACGAGATCGGCCACGGCTTCGACGATCAGGGCTCCGCCTTCGACGCCAACGGCGTCCAGCGCGACTGGTGGACGGCTGACACCAAAGCCAAGTTCCTGACCAAGACCGCCGCCCTCAACGCGCAGTACGACAAATACTGCCCGCTGCCGGACGCCTGCATCTCCGGCGCCCTCACCACGGGCGAGAACATCGGCGACCTCGGCGGCCTGATAATGGCCTACACCGCCTACAAGCAGTCGCTCGGCGGCAAGGAAGCCCCCGTACTCGACGGCCTATCCGGCGACCAGCGCTTCTTCCTGGCGTGGGCGCAGGTCTGGCGTGCGATGAGCCGCGAGGACAACACGCGCAACATGCTCGCGACCGATCCGCACTCGCCGCCGGAATTCCGCGTCAACGGCGTCGTCCCGAACATCGACGAGTGGTACACCGCCTTCAACATCCAACCCACCGACAAGATGTACATCCCGCCCGAAAAGCGCGTGCGCATCTGGTAGAAGCGTTCCTCCGAACGCGATCTGGGAAAGCCCGCGGTCGAAAGATCGCGGGCTTTTCATTTTCCGCTGCATCGCAGCGCTTGACTTGGCCATCCCACAGTCAAGACTCTGAACCCAGCCACTGACGGGGAAATCCTTGACCGCAAGCCTGCTGCAACGCCTTGGCCTGATGGCCGCCGCGGCGTTGCTCGCCCTTGTCGCCTGCGCTGCACCCACAGCACCTGCACTGCCTCCCGGCATCGCCGTAGCGCCGCAGCTGATCGTTGACCAACCGTCCGCCGACAAGCCGGCGCTGGGCGACGATTTCTACGGCTATGTCAACCATGAGTGGCTCTCGACCTACAAGCTGCCCGCCGACAAGTCGTCGTCAGGCGCAACCGAGGAACTGACCGAAGCTGTCGAGGAAAATGTGCGCCGCCTGATCGCCGAGATCGTGGCGTCGAAACCCGCACACGGATCCGTCGAGCAGAAGATCGCCGACATCTATCTTGCCGCCATGGATGAGCCGGCCATCGAAGCGCGGGGCGTCGAACCCCTGCTCCCGCATCTCGAACGGATGCGCGCTGCGCAGAGCTATGAGGATGTCATCCGGCTGATGGGCGTCATCGGCTACAACGCGCCCTTCGGCATCGGCGTCGACGCCTCGCCGGATGATCCTGACCGCAACGCCGTCTGGATCTCGCAGGCCGGCCTCGGCATGCCAAATCACGGCTATTACATCGATGGCGGCATCGAAGCCCTCCCCCTGCAGGCTGCCTACCGCAGCCACGTCGCAACCATCCTCAAGCTGCTCGGCAATCCAGACCCCGAAGGCGGCGCGAAGCGCATCTACGCACTCGAACGCCGCATCGCCGAGGCGCACACTTATGAAGACCGCTCGATCAGTATCGCCGAGGCGATGCGCCCCATGTCCTATGCCGAACTCAAGGCGTTCGCCCCCGGCTTCGACTGGGATCTCTTCCTCGACTCGACCGGCTTCTCGGGCGCCGACAGTTTCGTCATCACCGACCAGACCGCGGTCGCGGATATCGCAGATGTCGTCCGCAGGATTCCCGTCGCCGACTGGAAGCTATGGATGGAGTATCATTTCGCGAGCGACTTCTCGCCCTACATGCCGAAGGCTTTCCGCGAGAGTGCTTTCGACTTCTTCTCGCGCCAGCTCTACGGCGTCACCGAAGAGCCGGAACGCTGGAAGTTCGCCGTCGCCGTCGTCGAGGAACAGCTCGATGAAGCTGTCGCACAGCTCTACGTGGCGCACTACTTCCCGCCCGATCACAAGACGCAGATCGACGTGCTCGTCCGCAACATCCGGCTGGCGTTCGAGACGCGCATGCGCGGCCTCGACTGGATGGATGATCAGACGCGCAACGCGGCGCTCGAAAAGCTCGCCGCGCTCCAGGGCATGATCGGTCACCCCGAAACCTGGCTCGACTATTCCGGCTACACCGTCGAACCCGGCAAACTGGTCGAGGCAGTGTATGCCAGCTACGAATTCCATTGGAAGCAGCAGCAGGCGGACCTGCGCCGTCCGGTCGACCGCAAGCGCTGGGTTGCGCCCGCCCATGTCGTCAATGCCTTCTACAACCCCCTCGCAAACAGTTTCGTCCTGCCCGCAGGCATCCTGCAGCCGCCCTACTTCAATCCCGACGCCGACCCCGCGGAAAACTACGGCGGCATCGGCGCCGTCATCGGCCACGAGATGAGCCACGGATTCGACGACGAAGGCCGCCAGTCGGACGCCGCCGGCCGCACCCGCAACTGGTGGACCGAGGAGACTGACCAACGCTTCCGCGCAAAGTCCTACCGGCTGGTCGAACAGTTTGACGGCTACTGCCCCTGGTTCGGCGCCTGCGTGAACGGTCTCGGCACGCTTGGGGAAAACATCGGTGATCTCGCCGGCCTCGAAATCGCCTATGCCGCCTACCGCATGTCGCTCGACGGGAAGGAAGCGCCCGTGATCGAAGGGCTCACCGGCGACCAGCGCTTCTTCATCGCTTACGCCCGCACCTACCGCGACAAGGTTCGCGAAGAACTTGCACGCGCCATGCTCGACAGCGACAACCACGCCCCCAGCCGCTATCGCGTCAACGGCGTCGTCCGCAACATGGACGCCTGGTATGCCGCCTTCGCCATCAAGCCCGGCGACCGCCTCTACCTCCCGCCGAACGAGCGCGTGCGGATCTGGTAGCGAAGGCAGTGAGCACGCTCCGGCTGCTCACGCCGGCTGGGGCTGCCGCCTGACGATCGTCCGCTCCGCATGCCGGCGCAAAATCCGCTCCGCCGCCGCGGCAGCCGCGTCAGGACTGCGGTTCTCGATCGGCTTCAGCACGTCGCGCGCATTGCGGCCGACCTCGGCCTGGCCTTCGCGCGTGCGCAGATCATCCATCGCCCGCGCATGATTGGGCGTCGCCGGCGCGGCCGTGCGCTGCCGTTCGGCCGGAACCAGACCCGCCGCCGCAGCCGCCGTGCGCGATGATGACCACTGCTCGCCCCTGCTGACCGTATCGCCAGCGCGACGACCCTGCTAAATCCGGTTCATGCCGATCCCGGATTCCACCCGCTATGCACGCGACGCCGCAGAGGCGATCGGCGCCCGCTTCGAGGATCTCGACCGCGGCGAGGGCTATCTCTTCCGTATCTCGCACGGAGAGAAATTCCTGCTCGGCGGCGGGGGCAATATCTGCGCCTATCCAACGAACAGCGCGACGGCCTTCACCATCTCGCGCGACAAGCAGCACACAAAAGCAGTGATCGCTGCAGCTGGCGTGCCCGTGATTCCCGGGGGACTGTTCTTCGCGCATACCCGCCGCATCGCTCTGCGCTCACCGGGGCATGAACTGGCCGACGCGCATCGCTTCGCCGCCAAGATAGGCTACCCGGTCTTCGCAAAACCCAATCACGGCTCGCGCGGTACTTTTGCCGAGGTCGTCCGCGATTCCGACGCTCTCGACGACTATGCGAAGCGTCTCGCCCTCGATTTCGAATCCTTCCTCATCGAACCCGTCCTGAGCGGCGATGAACACCGCATCTTCGTGCAGGATGGGCGCGCGATGTTCCATTCCACCAAGTCCAGCCCGTCTCTCATCGGCGATGGGCGGTCTGCTCTGTCCGACCTCCTGTCTGCGCTCAACGCTGCGGTCTCCCGCGAGGGCGTCTCTCCACTTCCAGCAGCCGTCCTCGCCGGGCGCGACCCAGCTGAAATCCTCCCCGTCGGCGGACGACTCGCGCTCCCCGGCCGCCGCAATCTCAGCGCCGCCGGCGCCGTCGAGCATGTGAGCGACCAGCCGCCGCCCACCCTCGCCCGCCTCGCAGTGACTGCCGTTCAGGCGCTTGGCCTCAGGATCGGCGCGGTCGACATGTTTGACCTTTCCACTGCGCGCGATTTCTCCGATCCTGTTGTGATCGAAGTGAACGGCAATCCCGGCCTGCGAACACTCGAACTTGCAGGGCGAACCGACCTGATCCGTGCTATCTGGGTATCCATGTTGAACGCGTGCCTGGGCAGCTGATGTTTGGCCTTCCGAAATTCGGCGACGGCATCGCGCTTCATCGCCTTGAACGATTCTACCAGACGCATCGGATCGACCGCGCCGGCCTGGCTCGCCGCTCGATCGCCGTCACCGGCACCAACGGCAAAGGCTCGACCGCGCGCTTCATGACCTCAGTGATCGAGGCTGCCGGACTGAAGGTCGGCTGCTTCACCTCGCCCCACCTGTTCGACGTTCGCGAGCGCTTCACGCTCGGGGACACGCCGATCGCGAAGGAAGACTTCGACCGCCTTGCCGAGATTGTCCTCGCCTTCAATCGCTCGCTGCCCGAGGGCGATCGCATGGGTGGTTTCGAATTCCTGTTCCTGACCGCCATCCTGTGGTTCCAGGAAACAAAGCCCGATGCCATCGTCTGGGAGGCTGGCATCGGCGGCCGGTACGATCCTGTCCGCACGGTGCGCGCCAGCGTATCGGTGCTTACCTCGATCGACCTTGAACACACCGAGCTCCTGGGGGGGACAGAAGAGCTCATCGCCTACGACAAGGTCGACGCGCTCGCGCCCGGCGGGTGCGTGATACTCTCCCCTTCAATCCCGGAGCCCCTCGCCCACCGCATCGCCGCTTTCGCTGGTCTGGCGGGCAGGGCCACGCTCCCAGCGCTCGCCAGCCGTCGCGTCACAGGCATCGTCAACACCCACAAGGGCGCACGCTTCAACTATGGCTTTTCCGCCGTCGCGCCAGCAGCGGACCAGCCCGTGCGCCTCAAGCTCCCCGGAACCCATCAGGTCCACAACGCGATCACAGCGCTCCGCGCCGCCGAAATCTGGCTCGGCTTCAAGCCGGAGGAAAATGCCGAACGCCACTTCGCCATGCTCGCCGCTCTTGGACGTACGCGGTGGCCCGGAAGGCTCGAAAAGGTCTCAACCTCACCCGACCTCTGGATCGATGTCGGCCACACGCCCCGCGCGCTCGACGCCGTTACACGCACCTTCCTCGACGTCTCGCCGCGGGACCGCACGCTCGTCGTCTTCGGCGTGTCGTCGTCGAAGGAAGTCGCTGCGATTTCCGAGATCGTCGCCAGCCGCTTCGACCATTTCATCCTGACCCGTGCGAGCAGATCCGGCGCCGACACCGGACTGTTCGAGGCGATCTTCAGGCAACATGCGCAGGACGTCACCCTGGCGCCGGACACAGCAAGCGCCGCCATCATGGCCCGCGAACGCGCACAACGCGACGGCCTCTCGGTCGTTGCGCTTGGCGGGTTATTCCTGGCAGCAGAAATCCAGCGCGCCTGGGAAGGCGGCGACCCACGCGAAATCGACTTTCTCTAGCTCAGTCCTGAGCGACCGTCGCATTCACGCGCTTGCCGAGCGGTATCCTGATCGTGCAGGCGACACCCGATGGAGCGGGGCGCCGGCGGATCGTGCTGCGTCGCTGTCACGCGACCAGCCGCTTGAGCGGGCGAGAGCCAACACTCTCGATGGCGCCTGGCGCCACTTCCGGCCCATCGCTCTCGCGCCAGTCGAGCACGAGAAAGTCATCCTCAATGCGCCAACTCCTTGGGCCAGCGACAAGCAGGGCTGTTTGTTCCATCCGCGCCGGGGTCAGACGTCAATGACCTCGATTTGCGCATAGCCGAAACGCGCGAATGCAGGGGTCATCGCCGCCTTGTTGGCTGTACCGCCTGTTACATAAGCGATCGCCTCCCCTTCCGGTCGCCTGGTCTGCGGCGCCACCCGCACCGCCTGACGCGCCACCGCCTCGCCCGTATCGATCAACCGCACGCCCGGCGGACAGGCTGCGGCAATTGCCTCGCGGATCAGCGGAAAGTGCGTGCATGCCAGGACGACGATATCGATGCGCGGCCCATCCGGTGGATCGAACATCGGCTTGACCGCATAGGCGACCTGCTCCTGGTCGATCGCCTGCCCGCGAACAGCGCGTTCGGCGATATCGACCAACCCGGCCGATCCCCGCCGGATCACCGTCTTCCCGACTGCAAACTGGCGCTCAAGATCGTCGAGATAGGCGCGGCGCACGGTTCCCGGTGTCGCAAGAATCCCGATGACGCCTGTCTTCGTCTGTTCCGCCGCCGGCTTTATCGCCGGAACGGTGCCGACGACCGGAACCTTCACCCGCTCCCGGATATCAACAAGCGACAGCGTGGACGCGGTGTTGCACGCGATCACCAGCACATCGGGCTTTGCGTGATCAACGAGCGCCGCGCACAGGCGCGGCAGCCGTTCGCGCAATTCCTCGTCCGACTTCACGCCATAGGGAAAGAAGCCGCTGTCGGCTGCATAGTCCACAAGCCAGTCCGGTGCAGCCTTCCGCAGTGCGTCGGCAATCGTGAGCCCGCCAACTCCCGAGTCGAAGACGAGCGCCCGGGTCATGCCAGGCGCTCAGCCGCGGTCCGACAAGGGGGCCGTAAGTGCGCCATAAAGATCCGTTCGACGATCCCGGAAGAACCCCCACGCAGCGCGCGCGCGATCGACCTCATCCATATCGATGGTCGCGACCACGACGCCCTCCTGCTTGCGATCCAGGTCGCCGATGATCTCGCCGGTGTGGTCGGAGATGAAAGAGGTTCCGTAAAACACCTGCCCGTTCTCGTTGCCCACGCGGTTGGCCGCCGCCACCGGCGTCACGTTCGACACGGCATGGCCCAGCATCGCCCGGCGCCAGCGCGCGGCGGTATCGAGGCTCGCATCATGCGGCTCGGTGCCGATGGCGGTTGGATAGAGCAGCACATCCGCGCCCATCAGAGCCATCGCGCGCGCGGTTTCCGGGAACCACTGGTCCCAGCAGATCCCGACGCCGATCATGCCCTTCCTGGTCTTCCAGACCTTGAAACCCGTGTCGCCGGGCCGGAAGTAGTATTTCTCCTGATAGCCCGGCCCGTCCGGAATGTGCGACTTGCGATAGACGCCCATCAGCGATCCATCCGCATCCGCCATGACGACAGAGTTGAAATAGGCCGGCCCCGCCTTCTCGAAGACAGAGACCGGGATCACGACGCCAAGCTCGCCCGCCAGCCTTGCCATCGCCTTCACGGCCGGGCTGTCGCGCCACGCATGCGCGCGCGCGAAGTTCGACTCCTCCTGCGACGTGCAGAAATAGTGTCCCTCGAAAAGCTCGGACGGCAGGATGACGTCAGCGCCCCTGGCTGCCGCTTCCCTCACCAGTTCGCTCACGCGCTGGATGTTCGTCTCCGTATCGTCGCTCAACGCCGTCTGCAGGACAGCAAGCGTGATCTTGCGCGCCATGAACGCCTCCTAGGCCGGCTGCTGTTGCGTGATGCAGTGGAACGAGCCGCCGCCCGTCAGGATATGGTTCGACGGCAGGCCCACGACATTGCGTCCCGGGAACAGCGGCTTCAGGGCATCCACCGCAGCCCGGGCGGTCGCCGTGCCATAGGTTGGCACCACCACCGTCGCATTGCCGATGATGAAATTCATGTGGCTCGCCGGCACAGGGTCTCCATCCTCGTCCTCGACACGTCCCGGTGACGGGATCTGGATGACCTGCAGCAGACGTCCCCGCGCATCGCGCTGCCCCTTCAGGAACGCGGCAATCTCGTTGAGCCGCTCGGCATGCGGATCGTCCGTATCCGCCGGCGCCTGGCACACCACGACGCCCGGCGCCACGAAACGCGCGATATTGTCGACATGCCCATCGGTGTGATCGTTCAGCAGCCCGCGCTCGATCCAGATCACCGCGCGCGCGCCCAACGCATCGCCGAGCAGGCCGCGCACATCATCCGGCGTCATCAGCGGATTGCGGTTCGGGTTCAGCAGGCATTCCCTGGTCGTGAGGATCGTCCCCTCTCCATCCCAGTCCACCGCCCCGCCCTCGAGCACGCGATGCCAGCGCGTCGCATCAGCGCCGGCCTCGATGGCGACAAACGCGCCGATCGTGTCGTCATGATCAAGGACATATTTGCCGCCCCAGCCATTGAAGGTGAACAGCGCGCAGCGGTCCGCCGAATAGAACACCGGCCCCGTGTCGCGCAGCCAGATGTCGCCATACTGCGCATCCACCAGCTCCGCGATCTCGCCAATCGCCTTCTCCGCCGACAGCATCGCCGTCGGCCCGTTGACCAGCACGCGCACGGTGTCGCCCGGCTTGCCATCCGGCCCCGGCGCCACAAGTGCGCGAACCATCGCTGCGACCTCCGCCTGCGCAGGCGACAGATCGTCGAGCCATAGCTCCTCGTCCGCGGGCCACGCGGTCCAGATAGCGCTGTGCGGCGACCATTCGGCGGGAGGGTGGAGGATCTTGTCGGTCATGGTAAATCCGGACGTTCGCGCGAGACGCGCTCTATCACCTCGACGCCGGGGAACAAGGCCGCCGCCCAGAAACCCCGAATCGCATGTGAAAATCTCTCCACAGTTTGCTCACAGGCGCAGGTGTCGCACCTCCGCTACGTCAGCCCGCGGGCGTGAGACGGCGACTTGGTTAGTCTGACGGCAAGAGCGTGTCTTTGGTGATACACAGATCGCCGAACCGGCACAGGTGTCACCAAACCTTCTAGATCGATCTTTATGCCCCGGCGGTAAGGCGTGCATTAGCATGCAGTGCAACGCACGGGCGTCGCGGCGCCGATATTTCAGCTGAATTGATCGAGGGGTCTGCAAAAATGTTTACGAGAAAGTTCGCCTTTCTGGCGACGACAGCGCTTGTCGGCACTGCCTTTGCTGGCGGGGTCGCTAACGCCCAGTCGACCGGAACGCGCGCCGCCGAGGACCGGGCAGACGTTGTCGTTGTAACCGGCAGCGTTGGTCCGCAGACCGCAGGCGCAGCCGTCGCTCAGGAAGTCGACAAGACCCGCTCGACCATCGACGAGGAATTCATCAAGCGCCAGAACCCCGGCCAGACCGTCATTCAGTCGCTGAACATCACACCCGGTATCAACTTCACCAACTCGGACCCCTACGGCAACTCGGGCGGCAACATCCGTCTCCGCGGCTTTGACGGCAACCGCGTCGGTCTCGCCTTTGACGGCGTGCCGCTCAATGACACCGGAAACTACGCCACCTTCACCAACCAGCAGCTCGACTCCGAACTGATCAAGCAAGCCTCGGTCAACCAGGGCACGACCGACGTGGACAGCCCGACCGCAGCGGCGATCGGCGGCATCATCAACTACGTGTCGGCAATCCCCGACGATGAGTTCGGCGCACAGGTCGTCGGCTCGGCCGGCGAGCATTCTTATGGCCGCGTGTTCGCACGCGTAGACAGCGGCGAGATCGGTCCCTGGGGCACCAAGGCCTATGTTTCCGCATCGCTCACCGAGTATGAGAAGTTCAAAGGTCCTGGCTCGCTTGAAAAGCAGCAGGTCAACGCCAAGGTTTACCAGCCGCTGAACGGTCGGGACTTCATCTCGATTGCGGCCCACTACAACCGCAACCGCAACGCCTTCTACAACAACTTCGCCAATCTTGCTCTGCTCAATGCAGGCGGGCCCTTCCCCGAGAATGACGGTTCCTGCTCGCCCCCCGCTGGCGTGAACGGCGTCGCCCAGAACGAGAACACCGGCTCGACATTTGAACGCGCAGACCTCATCACTGGAACGGGAAGCTGCACGAACTTTTACGGCATTCGGATCAATCCGTCAGACACGGGCAACATCCGCATCAACTCCAGCTTTGATCTGACTGACAATCTCACCCTGACGGTTGATCCGTCTTTCCAGTACGTTATGGCGAACGGCGGCGGCTACACGACCATTTCCGAGCGTGACAATCGTCTTGACCAGACCAACGCCAACAACACTACCATCGGAACGGGCCCGGGACAGGTGCTTTGCACCAACGCGACCGTGTTCCAGACCGGTGTTGATCTCAACGGCGACGGCGACAGCTGCGACACAGCTGCGCTTTATACACCGTCGAACACCAATACGCGCCGCTACGGCGTGCTGGCTTCTCTGATCTGGAAGGTCGATGACAGCAACCAGGTCCGGCTGTCCTATACCAATGACTACGGACGTCACCGCCAGACCGGCGAAGCAACGGACCTTGGCGCCAAGACGCTGCCGGCCGAAGTTTACGGCGGCAAGCAGGGCTGGGGCAATGATGCGCTGCGCGTGAAAGGCCTTGATGGCTCCTTCTATCGCTCGCGCGACCGCTTCTCGCTGGCCATCCTCAACCAGATCTCGCTCGATTACTTCGGGTCGTTCTTCGACGACGCGCTGTCGGTCGCGGTCGGCGCCCGCGCGCCGCAGTTCAAGCGGGAACTCAATCAGTACTGCTACACGTCAAACGGCACGACGAATGTTCTCTGCACAACGCAAGCGATCTCTGCGACGCTCGCAAACGGCAATGTCCAGTTTGCCGGCGACACAGCCCAGTATGTGGCACCATTCAAGGCAGAGTTCACTTACGAGAAAGTCCTTCCGAACCTTTCGGTTGGCTACAGCTTCGGGGATAGCAAGGTCTACGCAAGCTACTCCGAGCAGATTGCCGTGCCGCGGACCGACAACCTTTACTCGGGCTTCCGCCTGGCGACTGCGACAACAACACAACCGATCGCGTTCAACGACGTCGAGCCGGAACTGAGCAAGAACTACGAACTCGGCTACCGCTTCACGACCGGCGACGTCGTCGCCTCTGCTTCGATCTATCAGAACGAATACAGCAATCGCGTTGTTTCCAGCCTCGACAACGACCCGTCATCGCCCACATTCAACACCACGATCGACCGCAACGTCGGCCAGGTTGAGACCAAGGGCTTCGAAGGCTCGATCGGCTGGCAGGTCACCGACGCGTTCGCGCTCTATGGCTCCACCACCTATACGGACGCTCGCCTGCAGGAAGACCAGATCGTCGGATCCTTCACCTGCCAGACAATAGCTCCGTTTACGAACGGATGCTCGGCCGCCACCGCCGGCACGCGCTACGCGCTGATCCTTCCCACAAAGGACAAGCGCGTTGTTGAAACACCGGAGTGGATGTACACCGCCCGCGCGGACTGGGATGTCAACGAGCTCCTGTCCTTCGGCCTCCAGGCCAAGTTTGTCGAAGAGCGCTTTACAACGGACGTCAACGACGAAGTCCTGCCGTCCTACACGACGGTCGACTTCGACGCCCGCTTCGACATGGCCAGCTTCGTTCCGATCGAGGACGCCTACCTGCAGCTCAACATCACCAACCTGACGGACGAGGTGTACGGCATCAATATTTCGTCAGGCACCAACGCCCAGACGATCGCCGACGTGAATCCCAACCCGACGGTTGTCAACGCCCGTACCGGCGCAGCCCGCACATTCGGGATCGCCGCGCCCCGGACGGTTCTTGTGACCCTCGGCACCAAATTCTAGGGCTTGTCTCGAATCTGGCGCAAGCCGGGTGACAATCTGGAAGCTTATGGGCCGCCCTTCGGGGTGGCCCATTTCGTTTGTGATGGGCTAGAAGGGCGCGTCACCTTCGCACCTGAAGGCCTGGATCGGTTCGCATGAACGCCCTCACTCACCTATGGCGACGCAACCCGCCAGCTTGCGCAGCGCTCCTTGTCGCGCTGTTCGTCGCGCTGCGCATCGTCGTTGTGATCATTGCCCCGCCGGAGATTGGTCCGGACGAGGCGCAGTACTGGCGCTGGTCGGAAAAGCTCGACTTCGGCTATTACTCGAAGCCGCCGCTGGTGGCATGGGTCATCGCCGCATCGACCGCCTTGTTCGGCGATGGCGAATGGGCGATCCGCCTGTCTGCGCCGATGCTTCACGGCGCTGCCGCCTTCTTTCTCTTCCTGCTGGGCAAGCGCGCCTTTGACGCCCGTATCGGCGCCTGGGCGGCAACGATCTACCTCCTGATGCCCGGCATCTGGCTGTCCTCCGCCATCATGTCGACCGACGCGGTGCTGCTGCCGACCGTATCCGCCGGGCTCTACTTCCTCTGGCGCTTCCGCGATGCGCCCAGCTTCGGCAACGCCGTGCTGGCAGGCGCCTGCATCGGCCTCGCCATGCTCGCGAAGTACGCGGCCCTCTATCTCTATGGCGGCGCCGTGCTCGCCATCCTCATCGACCGCGACATGCGCAAGGCGATGATCTCGCTGCCGGGCGCGACAGTGTTCATCGCCTCACTGGTCATACTTGCCCCAAACCTCGCCTGGAACGCCGCCAACGATTTCGCCACGGTGAGCCACACCGCCGACAATGCCAATCTCGCAGAAGCCGGCTTCGATCTATCCCGCATCCTGAGCTATCTGTCGGATCAGGCGGCCGTCTTCGGACCGATCACCTTCCTGCTCCTCCTCGCCGGGCTCGCCTTCATCGTGGGGCGAAAGGACAAGGACACGACGACGCGCGAGCTCTGGCTTGCCTGCTTCATCGTCCCGCCCTTGCTGGTGATCCTGGCGCAGGAGATCATGTCACGCGCCCACGCCAACTGGGCAGCATGCGCCTATCCCGCAGCCTGCGTGCTGGTGGCCGCCTGGATTGACCGCGTCTTCGGCCGCCCCACCAGCCGCTTCACGGCCGGTCCGATCCTCAAGGCCGGCCTCGCAGTCAACACCATCATAGGCCTGCTGTTCACGATGACCTGGGTGTCGCCCGACCTCGCTGACGCCACCGGCGTATCTGCCGGCATGAAGGGCGTACGAGGCTGGAAGGAGACCAGTGCAGAGCTTCTCGCCGCCGCCCAGGCCAATAACGCCAGCGCCATCATGGTCGACGACCGCGAACTCTGGCACGGCCTCGACTATTACGGCCGCAACCTCGCCATGCCGCCTGTGCGGGTCTGGCAGCGCGGCCCCGCGCCCCGCAGTCACGCCGAGGAAGAAGGCAAGATCCGTCCGGGCGAGGACACCGCGGTGCTGATCGCGAGCCAGGGCGAAACCCTTCGTCCGATCATCCGCGCCGACTTCGCGTCGATCCGTGAAATCGGCTATCTCGACATCCCGCTGACATCCAAACGCAACCGGAGCTTCAAGCTCTATCTCGCATCCGGATACAGTCAGGCCCCCCGCACAGCTGAATTCGAGGCAAGCGTCGCGGACAAACGAGAAAAGTAGACGCCCCTCAGCCGCCGCCGGCAGCGCCTGCTTCACGCACCACAGGCGTCACGCGCATGCCAGCGGCGACATGATCCTGTCCCTCCGCGACAAGCTGTGCGTCGTCGGGCAATCCCGTGACCCACAGCCAATCCTGGCTCTCATCGACAATGTCCGCTGGCGCGAAGCCGACAACGCCGCCGACGTCGAGGTAGAAGACCCCGATTCGTCCCTGGCTGTCCGTCTTCAGCAATGACGGGTTGATCTTGTGGGCCTTGCCAAGTCCGATATTGATCTTGATCTCGGCTGTCCGCCCCACCGGGATCGCATTGTCCTTGTTGGGCGTTGCCACCTTCACCTCGAAATTCCGCGTCCGCGGATCTGCGACGCTCGCGAGTTTCTCGACTCGGCCGGGAACTTCCTTGCCGTCAGGCAGCCTCACCCGCGCCGGCGATCCCGTCTTGATGTTCAGCGCCTGCTTCTCCGAAGCGCCGGCCACGAAGGTTATCGGATCAAGTCTCACAACCGTGCCACACGATGCGCCCAGCGCCACGAACTGTCCAAGCGCGGCGTTGCGCTTCTCGAACACTCCGCGGAACGGCGCCACCGCCCGTCGCTCCGAGGCCGCGCTGCGCGCCAGGTCAAGCGCCGCCAGCGCCTCGTCGAGCTCCGCGCGCGACGCCCTCACCCGCGCCGGCGAGACCCAGCCTTCGGCCAGCCGCTTCTGATCGCTTCCGTGCTGTTCGCGGGCCCGCGCAACAACGGCTTCCGCCTGACGCACCCGGGCATTGGAGCCATCGCCCTCAAGCCCGCACAGCAGGGCGCCCGCGGCAACGATTGCGCCCTCGTCCACGGGCAGGCTGGCCACCTTGCCGGGCGCGCCGAAAGCAACCGTCGCCATCTCCGCCTCGCTTCTCCCGCCGAGCGAAAGATAGAGGGTTCGCTGCACCGCCCGTGAACGGATGAACACCACGGTTCCCCCATGGCCCTCAGCTGTCCCCGGTAGCGCCTTGTCGAGCGTCGGGATGGTACTCGCCTGCACGCGCGCGACAGTCTCGCCGCCCGACATCAGCGAACGAAGGCCGACGACGGCCACGATCAGAATGATCGCACCGAGCAGAATGGTGACAAGCCGTGGCAAGTCCTGTTCAACCTCCCGAGGCTGGCTGGGTCGCCTGCCGGTCATACTAAGAGCGTTCCCGGCATCACGGTATCAAAAAGCCGTGGCGGGCGAGATTATGGCGTTTGTTTCCCGCAACGCCGTCCGCGCCGCCGTTTGGATGCTAAACATTGGCATTAGTTGCATTTGGCGCCCCAAACCCCTAGGTCCACACCCGGCGCCGGCCAGGCGCGCAAGGGTCCGGACGGGGCCCAAATGGACCCTCCGAGGACGCTTCCAGACGCCATGACGCAAGCTGCCGACAAGCCAGATCAGGGCCCAACTCCGTTGAAATCGGCGAACGCACCAACCGACGAAACGGTGCTGTCGGTGAAACACTATACCGATCGCATGTTCGCCTTCCGGATCACGCGTCCGGGCGCCTTCCGCTTCCGCTCCGGCGAGTTCGTGATGATCGGCCTCGAAGGCCCGACCGGAAAGCCGCTGCTGCGCGCCTACTCCATCGCCAGCCCGAGCTGGGACGAGGAGCTCGAATTCTTCTCCATCAAGGCGCCCGACGGCCCGCTCACGTCGAAACTTCAGCTGATCCAGCCCGGCGACAAGGTCCTGCTCGGCCGCAAGTCCACCGGCACGCTCGTCCATGACGCACTCACGCCTGGCAAGCGTCTTTATCTGTTCTCGACCGGCACCGGCATTGCGCCCTTCGCTTCGATCATCCGCGACCCCGACACCTATGAGCGTTTCGAGCAGGTGATCCTCACCCACACCTGCCGCGAAGTCGGTGAACTGAAGTACGGCCAGGACCTCGTCGCCGCTCTGGCCGACGACCCGCTCGTCGGGGAGCACGCCCATCGCCTCGTCCACTACACCACCGTCACCCGCGAGCCCTGGCACAACCAGAAGCGCATCACGACCTGCATGGAAGACGGCCAGTTGTATTCCGACCTTGGCGTCCCCGCACTCGATCCAGCCGTCGACCGCGTCATGGTCTGCGGATCGATGGACATGATAAACGACATCAAGGTCCTCACCGAAAACGCCGGCCTCAGGGAAGGTTCCAACGCGCACCCCGCCGAGTTCGTGATCGAGAAGGCGTTTGTGGGCTGACGACGCGCGACCTGTCTGTCGTCATCGGTCGGATTGAAACCGTGAACGAAGCACTTCTTTGCGACGATGAAGGCATTTGCTGGAATTCGTTGAAGACGGCCAGGCTTCGCGTACAACGCGCTCTGCTAGGCAGTCGAAACAGCGCAGTACTGAATGTTCGATATGGCGACCACGGCGCTCTACGTAGCGATGCGGATTTCATGTTCGTCCTGGAACGGCTTCCGGACAGCAACGTCTATACGCTAGCAGCCGCGAACACGTTGGAAGGCCGCCCTCGCATAGCCCAGCCATGCATCCCGCCCTGGAAGCTGGATACACATGAGACGCCTGACCGCACAAATGCCTCCGCCTAACTGATGACACGCAAGGCAGTGAGCCGTTGGAAATCTCGGTCGTGCGTCACCAGAGCGTCAGCATTGATGGCGAGGGCGCTGGCTGCTTGAACGGCGTCGGGTAGCTTGAACTTCAGCTTGGCGCGGAGGCGCGCCGCGCCGTCGGCAATATCCGCGTTGAATTCCACGACGCGCCACGACTCGAGGACGGCTCGATAGCGCCGGGCGAGCGCGTCGTCGTCATTCTGAAAGGGGCCGGTCAACACCTCGGTAATCGTCACAGGTGTTACCGCGAAGCGCACGCCGCCTGCCGCATGCAGGGCGAAGAGAGGCTCAAAGCGCTTTGCGAAATTCGGCCGCTGATCGAGCCAGTAGATGATCGGCGCGCTATCGACGAGCACCAGTGCGCCATCCGGCAGACCGGACAGGTCTAGCGCTCCCATTCGTCACGCAAGGCGTCGATCGTCTTGGCAGGATCACGCCCCCAGAGGCCGCGCCCGGACCCTTTCAGCGATACAAGGCTCATCTGCTTGCCTGCGGCGTTAAATTCCTCGATGGGAACCAGCGCTGCGACTGCCTTGCCGCGACGGGTAATCACGGTCGCGCGCCCAGACTCGGCCGACTCCAGCAGGGCCGGCAACTGGTTGCGTGCTTCTTCAACGCCTTTTTTTGTGGTCGTACCCATGGATCGTCCTGTACAGTACTGTACAGATACGGTCAAGTCTTGAGGTGTGGGCTGCTCACGCCTCCATCTTCACCCCGCCATACACAAACTCCTCGCCGCCCAGATCGATCTTCGGCAACTCGTCCTTCTCACCCCAATAGTCCTGCGTGTGCTGCCAGTCGCGCGTATCGCCGCGCTTGGGCATCAGGTGCATGCCGCGCATGAGATAGCCCGGATTGAAGTCCTCCGGATCGATCCAGCTCGACAACTTCATTTCCTTCATCGAGTCAGGGATCGCGACCTCTACCCGCGAGGCCCCCTTTGCCTTCATGTGTGTCAGCAACCGGCAGATGAAATCCGCCATGATGTCAACGCGCAGCGTCCAGCTCGCGCGGAAATAGCCAAACACCCACGCCATGTTCGGCACGCCCGTGAACATCATGCCCCGATAGGTGACCGTATCCCCGAACTTCAGCGGCTTGCCATCGATTGCGAAATCGATGTCGCCCAGCGGCAGCAGGTCAAATCCTGTCGCGGTCACGATGATATCCGCCTCAAGCTCATTGCCTGACTTCAGCAGCAGCCCCGTCTCCGTAAAGCGCTCGATTTCGTCCGTCACCACCGACGCTTTGCCCGAGGCAATGCCCTGGAACAGGTCGCCGTCGGGAATGAACGCGATACGCTGCCGCCACGGCCGATAGCTCGGCGTGAAGTGCTTGGCGATGTCATAGTCCTCACCGAGAAAAAGCTTCACGGCCCCCAGCAGCTCCGCCTTGACCGCCTCCGGCTCCTCACGCGAGCGCCGCGTGAAATCGTCCTGGTTCTTCAGGATCTGTCGCCGCACGATCTCGTGGATCCAGTGCTCGTCTACCTGCAGCGCCCGCAGCTGTTCGGCGATCTCGATCGCGTTGCGTCCCGGGATGAAATAGGTCGGCGATCGCTGCAGCATCGTCACATGCGCCGTGTCGTTCGCCACCGCCGGCACCAGCGTCGCTGCCGTCGCGCCCGAGCCGATGACGACCATCCGCTTGCCCTTGTAGTCGAGATGCTCCGGCCAGGTCTGCGGATGTACAATCTCTCCCTTGTAGGTATCCATCCCCGGCCATTCCGGCGTGTAGCCCTGGCCATGGCGGTAATAGCCCTGGCACATCCACAGAAAGCCACACGTCATGGTCAGCATCGCGCCGTCCGACTTGCGCTCGACCGTCAGCGTCCACAAACTCGTCTTGCCCGACCACGCCGCGCGCCTGATCGTATGGCCAAAGCGGATGTGCTTCCCGAGATCGTTCTCGGAAATCACCTCCCCCATGTAGTTCAGGATCGCCTCAGCTGAAGCGATCGGCGCTCCCACCCACGGCTTGAAACGATAGCCGAAGGTGTGGAGATCGCTGTCCGACCGGATGCCCGGATATCTGTGCGTGATCCAGGTGCCGCCGAACGTCTCCTGCGTCTCCAGCGCCACGAAGGTCGTGCCGGGCATCTGCGCCTGGAGGTGATAGGCGGCCCCCACGCCGGATATTCCCGCCCCGACGATCAGGACATCGAAATGCTCGGCCTTTGCGGAGGGCTTTCTGGCGGCGCTCATGCTGTCACTTCCCGGTGTCTGCTCGACGTCATCACATCAGACAGCGCAGGTCCGCGCCATCCTTTTGATCAGGATCAAGATCGTGGATTGCCTGTGGCAGGACTACTGGCTGGCCCCCGGCCTGGCGGCTGCCTCGGCCAGCCGCGCGCCGCCGAGAATGCCCTCCATCGCGTAGTTCCCTTCATGGCAGGCATACTCGAAGATCGATCCGCTACCCGGCTTGAACGAATACTCGCCTGACCAGGCTGTCGTGTAATGGACCGGATCCTCGACCTTGAACTGGTACAGAAGCTCGTCGGCCGCAATCCGCGTAAAGCGCTCGGTCACCGTGCCTTGCGGCGACAGCGGCGTCGACGTGCGCGAGACCTGCACCGGGTGCACGTTGCGCGTCTCGGAGACGAGCGTATCCCCTTCCCACCACGCCACGGAGTCACCCAACCATGGCTTGATCGCCGCAGGCTTGTGCGACGCCCGCGCCTTCTCGGCAGAACCAAAAATCGGGACGATGCGCGCATCGTGCACCATCTCCACCTCGATCACGAGATGGCTGGTTGTCAGGTGAAAGCCGTAATTATTGTTGTAGAGCCCGTTCAGCATCACCGGCCCTCCCCCATCGCTCTGCGCGATCAGGCAGCGCTCACGCAGCGGCAGGTCTTCCGGCCCCTCATAGGCGCCATTGCCCGACCGGTACTCGACGCCCTCCCGGATCGGCAGTTCCAGGCTTTTCGCCCGATCGCGAAACGGGATGCGGCCATCCTCGGGACTGACAATGTGCGACGAGCGCGCCTCGCCCCGCACCGTCATCAGTCCGATGCCTGGATCGGTCCAGAATGAGTTGTAGCCCGCAACGCTGTTCGCATCCTTGAAAGCGCCCGCACTGAGATCTGACGGCGCATTGGCCGCCTCCCGACCTGCGATCGCGGTCTTGAGCAGCGCCTCGGCCTCGGCCGCTGGCACAACCAGCTGCCTGAAATTGCCCGAGCGCTCCAGCCGCGTGCCCGACCCATTGGTCCATACGCCATCGAAGCTGGGCCGGCGATCCTGTGTCCGTGGCGTGTCCCCGGCGCCAGACTGCGCCAAAGAAGGTCCAACAAGCATGAGCGCCAGCGCTGTCACAGCAACACATCCTGCAAATCGCGCCATGCTCACTCCGGGCCCAAAATCGTTGAATGTCGTGTCAGTCTGGGCCCAAATCGCGGCTCGCGCCACCCTGACCGCTGCTCCCCCGGGCGAGAAATTACGCCTTTGATATGGCATCGGCTTCAACTACAGGCGCAAATGCGCAATCTGGCCTGCAAGGCGCACAAGACGCTTCGATCGGGAGAGAGTTCAGAATGTCCGAATCCACTGTCTATCCAGTCCCACCCGACTTCGCGGCCAGGGCCCATGTGAACTTGGAAAAGTACGCGTCGATGTATGCTGCCTCGGTTGCCGACCCGGAGGCCTTCTGGCGCGAACACGGCAAGCGCCTGCGCTGGATGCGCCCCTATACCAAGGTCAAGAACGTCAACTGGGACATCTCGAAGACCAACAACCCCGCGGACCTTCACGTCAAATGGTTCGAGGACGGCACGCTCAACGTGTCGGTGAACTGCATCGACCGTCACCTGCCTGCCAAGGCCGACGTGACCGCCTTCATCTTCGAGGGTGACGACCCGTCTGTCTCTAAGCACATCAGCTATGCCGAGCTCTATTCCGAGGTCTGCCGCTTCGCCAACGTGCTGAAGACCCAGGGCGTCAAAAAGGGCGACCGTGTCACCATCTACCTGCCGATGATCCCCGAGGCGGCCTACGCCATGCTCGCCTGCGCCCGCATCGGCGCTATCCACTCCGTCGTCTTCGGCGGCTTCTCACCCGAAGCCCTCGCGGGCCGGGTCGAGGATTGCACATCCTCCTGCATCATCACCGCCGATGAAGGCGTGCGCGGCGGCAAGCCGATCCCGCTCAAGGCCAATGTCGACGAAGCACTCGACAAACTCGGATCACAGTCGACGGTAAAGTCTGTGATCGTCGTCAAGCGCACAGGCGGGGACATCAAGCTGCAGCACGGCCGCGACCACTACTATTCGGTCCTTGCCAAGAACGAGACCGACGACTGCGAGCCCGAGGAGATGAATGCAGAAGACCCGCTCTTCATCCTCTACACCTCTGGCTCCACCGGAAAGCCCAAGGGCGTGCTGCACACCACGGGCGGCTACCTCGTCTGGGCCTCGATGACCCACGAGATCGTCTTCGACTACAAGCCAGGCGACGTCTTCTGGTGCACCGCCGATGTCGGCTGGGTCACCGGTCATTCCTACGTGGTCTATGGCCCCCTCTCGAACGCCGCGACCAGCGTGATGTTCGAAGGCATCCCCACCTGGCCCGACGCCTCGCGCTTCTGGAAAACGATCGACAAGCACAAGGTTACGATCTTCTACACCGCCCCCACTGCGCTGCGCGCGCTCATGGGCGCGGGCGATCATTTCGTCACCAGCTCGTCGCGCAAATCCCTCCGCCTCATGGGCTCCGTCGGCGAACCCATCAACCCGGAAGCGTGGGAGTGGTACTACCGCACTGTCGGCGAGATGCGCTGCCCCATCGTCGACACATGGTGGCAGACGGAAACTGGCGCCACGCTGATGACGCCCCTCCCCGGCGCTCACGCCCTGAAACCCGGCTCGGCCGCCAAACCCTTCTTCTCGATCCGCCCGCAACTCGTCGACGACAAAGGAGAGGTGCTCGAAGGCGCGACCTCCGGCAATCTCTGCATCCTCGACTCGTGGCCCGGCCAGATGCGCACCGTCTACGGAGACCATGTACGCTTCGTCGACACCTACTTCCGCACTTATCCGGGCAAGTACTTCACCGGCGACGGCTGCCGCCGCGACGCTGACGGCTATTACTGGATCACTGGCCGCGTCGACGACGTCATCAACGTCTCCGGCCACCGCCTTGGCACAGCTGAAGTCGAAAGCGCGCTCGTTGCGCATCCGAAAGTGGCCGAGTCCGCCGTGGTCGGTTACCCGCACACCATCAAGGGTCAGGGCATCTACGCCTATGTCTCGCTGATGGCGGGCGAGGCGCCCACCGACGCGCTTCGCAAGGAACTGGTGAACTGGGTCCGCAAGGAGATCGGCCCGATCGCCTCACCCGACGTTATCCAGTTCGCCCCGGGCCTGCCGAAAACCCGCTCCGGAAAAATCATGCGGCGCATCCTCAGGAAAATCGCCGAAAACGACTTTTCCAACCTCGGCGACACATCAACTCTGGCCGACCCGGCAGTTGTCGACGATCTCGTTAGGAACCGCGCAAACAAATTGGGTTAGCCCGAGGGGGTGGCGCGCGAAAACGGCATACTCGAAGATTGGCACGACGCCCGGGGTTTCGGCTTCATTCGCCGCCCCGGCGCCGCCGGCAAGATCTACGTCCACATGAAATCGATCGGGAAGAGCAACGAGCGCCCCCAGCCCGGCGACAAGCTCACCTATGAAGTCGGGGCCGGCGCCAACGGCCGCCCGGCTGCTCTCAAGGTTCGCATCATTGAGCCGCCGCCTCTCTCCGCCGCTGCGCCCGCGGCTGGCATTACGTCGCGATCCGGGACACCAACGCCCCCGGCTTCACCAACTGCGGATATCCGTTCCACGCCACCGCCCGCCAGCAAGCATCGCCGCGAGCCACGTCCCGGCATGCGGCACATCTCGATGCGAGCCGCTGCCGCCGCGACGATCATTGTCCTCATCGGCAACAACGTCATGCTCGACCATCTTCCTGAGTGGGTCGGCCTGCTCTACATCATCGGCGGCATCTCGACCTTTCTGTTCTATCAGGCCGACAAGCGCGCAGCCGAAAAGCGCGAGTGGCGCGCGCCCGAACGCCGCCTGCACCTCGCCGACCTGACCTTCGGCATCGTTGGCGGCCTGCTTGCCCAGCATGTGCTACGCCACAAGACCTACAAGCCGGGCTTCGTGACGATCACCGCCCTGATCACCGCGCTGCACGTTCTCACGCTCGGACTGATCATGTTCGGCGTCTTCGCCCCCGGCGCCGTCGGCGACGTCTTCCGCCTCACCCTGAAGGGCTGAGCACTCGATCAATGTCATCGGAATGTCGGGCGCCTGCGCGGCCCGCGATGAGCGACGTTGTTTCAGCGTTGAAGCGAAGAACAGGGGAGACGCCTGGCGGCGTACAGAGCTCAAACCGCGATGCCGAACGCATCCAGATCGAAATCGTCATCGTCCAGCTTCGACGAGCTTTCCGGCCCGCGCGCCGGACGCGCGTGCCGGGCAATTGCCTCGAACAGTATTTCCCGAACGATGGGCTTGGCGACATGATCGTCTGCGCCTGCTTCCTTCGCCTCGATGACATGCTCATCCGTGGCGTTGGCGGACACGGCAAGCATCGGCGTCGGAATCCGGGCCTGAACTTTCTCCCACGCCCGTATCGCACGCATGGCCGCAAGGCCGCCCATGATCGGCATCTGCAGGTCCATCAACACGAGATCGAACCTGCTTGCCGAGAATTTCTCGACCGCTTCCTTGCCGTTCTCCGCAAAGGTTATGTGCAGGCCGCTTTGCGCCAGCAGCAATTCAACAACGCGGCGGTTCATGGGATTGTCTTCGGCAACCAGAAGTCTGAGATTGTCGAGATTGGTCTCCGCGTCGAAATCCTCGACTTCGATGGCCGTCATGGCGCCGAGCGCAGCAATGCGATCGCGGGAAATCGGCGCGACCACTTCGAACGTGGAGCCTTCGCCTTCCCTGGACTGCGCTGTCACCTTGCCGTTCATGAGTTCGACCAGCCGCTTGACGATCGACAGCCCAAGCCCAAGGCCGCCAAAGCGCCGCGATGTCGAAATATCGGCTTGTTCGAACCGCTCGAAAATCCGCTCCGCCACTTCCGGCGGAAAGCCAATGCCGCTGTCTGTCACTGAAAGGCGCAGTTGCGTTGCGCCATCAGGCACATCCTCGACATGCGCTGAAACGCTGATTTGGCCCTGCTCAGTGAACTTCACCGCATTGTTCAGCAGGTTGCCGAGTACCTGCCCGATCCGCACCGGATCGCCACGGAAAACGCCATCGCAGCTTGCCGACACGAATGTCTCGAACTGCAGACCCTTGGCCTCGGCCCGCGTCCGCGCCGCGTCGCAGGTGTTGCGCAGCGTCTCTTCCAGCTCGAACGGCCGGATATCGACTTGAATATCGTCGCCCTCCAGCCGCGAGAATTCGACAAGATCATCCATCACGCGCAGCAGCGTCCGGCCTGATGTCGAGATAAGGCGCACCATCTCGCCCTGCCGGTCGTCCAGTGGCGTGCGCGCCAGCACTTCGGAGACAGCCAGCACGCCGTTGAGAGGCGTCCGGATCTCGTGGCTCATGTTGGACAGGAAGTCCGACTTGGCGGCCGCCGCAACGAGCGCCCGCTGTTCGGCCTCCATCGCCTTCAGCTCGATCAGCTTGCGCGCCGTTATGTCCTGGATCACTGCGAACGCGCGCGCAGGCGATCCCTTGATCGTCTTGAGAATGCGGATCGACGCCGCATGCCACATTTCTCTGCCGTCGCCGAACTGCACACGGTATTCGACGGTGTAAGGCACCCCGCCAGCGAGGTGGGCGCGCCACTTGTTGCTGACGACGTCACGGTCTGCCGGATGGATGCAGGCGTCGCCGCCGGTCAGCGAGTCGAACGTCGGCCGCTGCGGGAAGAAATGCTTCCACTCACCTTCGAGGTAGGTCTCGCGCTTCTCGAAATCGAGCTCCCAGATCATCATCTGGGTAATCGCCATGCCGAAGGACAACCTCTCCTTCGAGGACTCAACCTCGTGCTGCGCGCGCACCAGCTTGGTGACGTCTTCATGCACCGAGATGATACCGCCGATCTCGCCATCGCCGTCATACCACGGCGCTGAAGACCATTTCAGCCAGCGCTCGCGGCCATTGGCGCCGACGTAGGGATCGCGGTCATGGCTCATGGACTCGCCGCGCATCACCTGCCGGTGCATCGCACGCCACTTCTCAGGCAGCCATGTCAGGATGTCATAGACATTGCGGCCGAGAACCTCTTCCTCGGTCAGCTTCTGCTCCGCGATCCAGCTCGCGCTGGCCATCATGACGCGCATTTCCTTGTCGCACATGCAGATCGGCATGGGGGCCGCCTGCACGAAACGCCGCACGGTGGAATCGGCGTTGAGCGCCGCTTGCAGGGCCACATGGCCATCGGTCTTGTCGATGATCACGCCACTCATGGACTCGACCTGGCCACGCGCGTCGATCGACGGCGCCCCGGCGATGCGGATCATCCGCGTCGTGCCATCAGCGCGGCGAATGTGGAATGTGTGTTTCACGGGGCGGCGCCTGTCGAAATCTTCGCGCGCGGCAGCGACCGCGGTCGCCCGATCTTCCGGCAGGATCATCTCGGCGAGGTCGGAGAGCAGCAGTGGCGGTGCTGCCGGATCGAGCCCGAGAATGCGCGCGGCCCCCGGCGTGCAATGCAGCTTCAGGTCGCGTCCCGTCCGCCAGTGGCCGATATCGCCGACCTGCTCCACAGCATCGCGCGAGGCGGCCGTCTCCTGTCGCTCACGCGCGAGCAGGTTCTGCTTGGTCACATCACGACCGACGAACGAGATGAAGCCGGAGGAATCAAGCCAGGTCAGGTCGGCGTCGATCAGGCGCGTTTCGTGGCCGATGCGGAATCGGATCTGCGTCGTCCGTGCGGGCGCCTTCTCGTTCAGATTGCGCAGCGTCTCGCGAACGGCCTCGCGCCCATCCGCCTCGACATAGGCTAGGATCGAGGCGTCATGCGCGCCGCCTGCGGGGCCGGTCAGGCGTCGATAGGCGATGTTGGCGCGGATCACGCGGCCGTCCTGGTCGATCAGAGCGAACGACTCGGTGGCGGCGTTGAGGAAATGCTCCGTCGCGCTGGCAAAGCAGCGCTCGACCACCTCGGGAGGTGTAGCCGAGCCCATCGGAAAGGGAGCTGACGACATCGACGCGTTGGGCCTGAGAAATGTGGAACGACCATCTCGGGCCGAATCCGTTAACAAACCCATAGAAAGCACGCACCCTCACCAGGGTTTTCAGCGCGATATCAGACATCAGCGCGCGTCATGGGTGCTTAACCGCTTCCATTGCGAGAGCCTCCCGTGCCATCTCGATGCGCTCCATAAGCCTGTAGAATGGCATCCAGTTGTTCGAGTCAGCAATTTCTGCCCACGTCGATTCCACGTCCTCGATCAGCAGGCGCGCCGGAACCTCGCCCCGGAAATAGTCATGCGCCAACCGCTCGGGCCGCTTCGGCGCATGGCTCATCAGCGCTGAGCGGACGGGCGCGAAGTCCGGCGCTGCATAGAGTGAGGCAATCGGGCTGGCGGCGGCCCGCGCCTCGCTGGCCGCGCCGCCGAACCAGTCGAAGAACAGCTGGGGCCAGGACGCACGCGTGGCCCCCATCCAGCCGAACAGGGTCTTCAGCAGCTCGAGATCAGCCTCCTCCCCGGCCGGCTGGAGTCCCAGCGTCCCGAGCATCCGGCGTCGGAAGGCTTCGCGGTAGAACAACTCGAACCGGCTCAACTCCTGCTCGAGCGGAGCAACGTCTGTCAGCAGCGTCAGGGATTCAGCAAGCTGGGACAGATTCCACAACGCCGCCGAAGGCTGGCGTCCGAACGCATAGAGTCCCCGCGCGTCAAAATACGCCGCCGTGAAGCTGGGGTCCGAGTACGGCAGGAAGCGCCACGGACCATAGTCAAAGCTCTCGCCGGTCACCACCATGTTGTCCGTGTTGAGCACGCCGTGCACGAAACCCGCCGCCATCCACGATGCAGCCAGTTCGGCCGTCGCCTGCACGACTTCGCGCAACAGGCCCACCGCGGACGCCGCCATGTCGGCGCCGGCGGCCTGCGGATAGAAATGGCGGGTGCAGTACTCGACTAGCTTGCCGATACCGTCCGCGTCCCCGCCATGGGCCAGTCGCTGGAAAGTCCCGAACCGCACATGACTATGCGACAGCCGCACCAAGACCGACGAGCGCGTCGGCGACGGTTCGTCATTGCGGTGCAGCTGCTCGCCAGTCTCGATCAGCGAGAACGCCTTCGACGTGTAGACGCCGAAGGCTTCCAGCATCGAAGCCGCCATGATCTCGCGCACGCCGCCCTTCAGCGTCAGCCGTCCATCGCCCGATCGCGAGAACGGCGTCTGCCCCGAACCCTTCGTGCCAAGATCAAGCAGCCTGCCCGCATCGTCGCGCAGCTGCGCAAACAGGAAGCCGCGTCCATCGCCGATCTGCGGATTGTAAACCTGGAACTGATGGCCGTGATACGCCAGCGCCAGCGGTGTCTCAAGCGATCCCTTCAACGGATCGAACTTGCCAAAATGCGCGATCCACTCCGCCTCGCTCAGCGCGCCAAGCCCGACGCGCTCCGCCCACCGCTGGTTGCGCCAGCGCACGGCGTGCTGCGGAAAGTCCGCCGGCGCCACTTCGCGATAGAATCGGCTGTCGAGTTCGAGGACCGCGTGCTCAGGCCGATAGGCAACGGTCATTGCGCCGACGGCGCCAGCAAGATCGGGATACGCAGTGTGCGCGCAGGGCCGGCAACATCGCTGTCGGGGCTCACCGGCTGGGGCATGTCCTCCTGCAGCACCAGCGTCGCAGGCGTCTCCGCTGCAACCTCGAACACTAGCTCGGCGCGGAACTTCATCGTCTCGGGATAGCTGCCATCCTGCGGCAGCTCATACATCGCGGGGGCTTCCGCAACCGGCTTGCCATCGACTTCGATCTTCGCCGGAAACTGACCCTCGAAAATCCAGTTCGACTTGACCGAGCCTTCCACCACCAGCGGACTGCTCACACGCATCCCGGCGCTTATGCCGGTCACCGTGATCTCGCCAGCGGGCGCAGGAATCTCATCCGCCAGCAATGTCGGCTCACTCGCAACCGCCGGCGGATCGGAAGCTACAGACTCCTGGACAGGATCGCTCGATGGCGTGCATGCGCCGAGCACGACCAAGGCGATCAACAGACGTTTCATCAGACTTCGCTCCTGCAGGACAAGTGTCAGACTAGAACGAATTTCTCCTTTGCCAAAATCCCGCCCGAATCTTCGGCCAGATGGTCGCAGCTCGGCGGGTATTCTCCCCGACATCACGGAGCCAAACAGCAATGAGGCGACTGCAATCAGCCAGTTCGCCCCTCTGTATCCCAGGGGGCGGTCAGCGCTCCCGGGTCAACTCCGGCTGCGTCTGACCTCACACAACTGACCTGGCTCGCGAGACGCAATTGTGCGCGCGCGAGGCCGCGACTGCGATTATCCACCCTTCCGGCGGAATTGCGGACGCATGTCGAGAGGAGACGCGACCATGGTCGCGCAACTGTTCAATCGCGCGCCCCAGCGGGCGCGCACGGCGAGCCCGCTGCTCGCCTATCTCGCCGGCGACTTCGCCGACGCGATCGCGCGCATCTGGCCCTCGCCGCACGGCGATTTCTTCGCGCTGTCCGCCGCGCGCCGCCATGCCGTGGCGATTGCGCTCGCGGGACACGCCCGCCAGCCGCTGACCGACGCCGACCTGCGCCGCCTGGTCGAGTACCAGCGCGATGCTGTCGTGGGCGAGGCTTTCATGCGCATGCCTCCCACCGGCCTGATGCGCGCGCTGGCGAAAGCAGGCGAACAGCTCTGGCGGCGCCAGGACTACGACACCTTCGTGGCCCTGATGGCGGAGCCGATGGCGAACGAAGTGCTGCGCCACCTCGACCATGTCCGTCCGGAGGCGTTCGGCCCGATCGCTCTCCTGCCCGAAGCGTTGCGCATGGCTCCTGTGGTCCGCGTCCTGCCGTCCAGCGCGGCGGCGCACGATCTCGCGCGCGCCTTCCATCTGGCGGTCCGCATGCGCGAGCCGGGCGCCTCTGCACGGATCGCGCGTCGCTGGGGCGCGGGTGGCGACATCCGCGCCGTCTTCGGCCGCGCTGTCGAGGACCTGACGCCCGACGTGTTCCGCCCTGCCGGCCCTCCCCCGGTTCTGGCGGCGCCGTTTGTTGCGATCACGGGGCGCAAGCAGCTCGAAGCTGCCGCGCTGGAGTTCCGCAACTGCCTCGCCGAGCATGGGGCGCGCGTCGCGGAAGGCCGCATGGCCGTCTATGTCTGGCGCGCCGAGCCGCTTGCGGCGATCGCGCTCAGCCGTGACGTCGCGGGCTGGCGTCTCGCCGAAGCGAAAGCTCCGGACAACGTCGATCTCGAGGAAGGCTACCTGCGCCAACTCGCAGCCCGCCTCGATCTCGCAGGTGTCCGCACCGGCCCGTCCGCGCAGAACATCTCCTGCCGGCTCGACGACTGGGCGAACGGCAACAGCTACCCGCGCGAGTACCGGGCCTCGTTCGTCGAAGACCTGACGCTCGGCGATCTGTGGAGCTGACACTTGACTGAAAGATGCGTGTTCTGCGCTGGCGACAATCAGTGCCGAACACGTCTTCCGGGAACAAGGCGCGACCCCGTGCGATCCCGCCGGGGAGTTGCGGATACGCGCTGCAACCCAGACGCGAGCGTCGACCCGAAGAAAGACAAGGGCTGGGACTAGTACCCGCTTTCGTTGAAGCGTGAGTCGTGATTCAAGATTGGGATGATACCCGAAGCAAGAGAAGTGCGGCTTAAGCCGAAGGAGCGGTCTGTGCTGGAAGGGCGACTTCGTTCGCCTACGACGGCCCAGCGAGACG
>CAIMMO010000209.1 GCA_903842595.1 uncultured Alphaproteobacteria bacterium | reverse complement strand
GAACGCACGCCACTTGCCAGCATCATGTCATAGGTGCGTTGCACGGTGGCGTCGGTCAGTCGCGTCTCGTCGGTATAGGCAATCGCCAGGTTCGCGCGCAGCATGGACCGCGGCATCGTGTAGGGCAGCATATGCATCAGCGCTGATACCTTTTGCGGCTTGCCGTATTCGACGCCGGGGCCCGCGAAGCCGTCCGGCGAGATGGCACGTGAACAGGCGGCCAGCGTCGCGCCCAAGCGTCGCGCCTTCCAGCATGGCGACGTGCTGGTGATGTCGGTTGGCACCTTCCAGCACGCCTACAACGCCCTTTTCACGATGGACATGGCGAACGCTGCCATGGATCCCATGCGGGCTACGGCTGCGGCCGAGCGGCTGTCTATTGGTGCCGGCGTCTCCGGTATGGACGTGCAGCCTTCGCCGTCTCAGCAGTCGTTTCCGGAGTTGTGACGGCGGGAGCGGACGTATCCGGAGTGCCGTGCGCGTTGGTGCTTTCTGTGTAAGCCCGATTGAAACGTCTCCGGTCGGCAATGTTGCAAATCTTAATGAATGCCACGACGATGCCCAACCACATTGCAACTGCCAGAGCTAAGAGGGGCAAGGCCACAATCCCGACTTCGCTGACCTTAATGCCCACGAACAGCCCAATCACGAGGCCGATGAGAAGGATTGGTGTCTTTCCCGAGTTCATGAGTTTGAAGCCTCTCAGAGCAGAGATTCACATGTCGAAGACGGGGGAGAACGTCAAGAGGTGAGCGCGCTATAATGCACGCGAATCGAGTCGGGCATTTGGACAATGAGCGAAGGCGATCCGCGCGCATTTCACGGACCGCCATAGATGGGTAGGTGACACAGCATGATTGATACACACGGCAAGGCGTCGCTCTTGCAACTCGCGCGCTCCGCCCTTTTGCTTCTGGTGCTGGGCGCCTGCGCCACACCGGTGGGCCACAGCAACCGCCCGATGGAGACCTACGACCGCGACACGGAATATCAGATGGAGGAGCGACCAGGCGGCTTCGCGCTGACGATCTACTATTCGCGCTATCAGTTCATCCCGGAATCAGATGCGGTGGCCCTGGCCTGCCGCAGCAGCCTCACCGCCATAGCGTATGAAGTCGCCGAACGTCGCGGCCGGCGCATCCAGCAGGTCAACGAACAGCGCATACGCCTCTCCATGGGGCGGAATGGCGTCACGGGCATCACCTCCTGCTCCGCCACCGTGCCGGTGGACTATGCCGATGCCTCCGCTCGGTGATGATCAAGCCGGCGTTGCGATGCCGTTAGGCGGGCCGCTACGCGGCGCCGGGGCCGGAGCCGACGCGGCCACGTTCTTCGCCGAGATGGTGCTCCCGTCTAAGGCGGCGGATGTGGTGCGGGTGCTGTCAGGGCTCGCGGCGCGCACCGACCGCTCGATGCTTTTTACCTTTGCGCCGAGTTCTGCCTTCCTGCAGGCCTTCCTCGCCGTCGGGCGGCTTGTGCCGCGCAGCGACCGATCCCCCGCCATTGTGCCGGTCGCGGAGCGAACGCTGCGCCGGCTGATCGCGGCCGAACCCGCGATGGCGGGCTGGAGCAGCGCCCGCACGCATCGCGTCGCGCGCGGCTTCTATACCTCACAGGCGCTGGAAGTGCTGCGCGGCTGATCAG
>CAIMMO010000208.1 GCA_903842595.1 uncultured Alphaproteobacteria bacterium | reverse complement strand
TTACGACTTCGAGGCGAAATATGAGGCAGGAGGATCGCGTCACGTCCTTCCTGCAGACCTGCCGAATGCGGTCACCGAAGCTGCGCTCGACGCATCGCTGAGGGCCCATAACGCTCTTGGCTGCCGGGGCGTGTCGCGGTCTGACTTTCGCTACGACGAAAAAGCGGGTCGACTTGTGATACTCGAGACCAATACGCAGCCGGGCATGACGCCCACCTCGCTCATCCCGGAGCAGGCGGCGCATATGGGCATCGACTATCCCTCTCTCGTCCGCTGGATGATCGAGGACGCGTCATGCCCAAGGTAAAGCGCCCGCAGATCGCCGGTCCTGCCTATGACGACGACCTCAACCCGCCGCGCCGGCGCGCGCCGCCGGCGCCGACGCGCCGGGCGCGCGACATTCCCTATTCGGTGGCGTGGTTCCGCGACCGGATCGCGACCTATGCGCTGGGGACGATCATCTGCGGCGCGGTGATGCTGACGATTGCGGCCTGGATGGGTGGAACCCTTGGGGCGTTCGGCAATCGCATGAACAACGGGTTCAACGTGATCGCAGGCTGGGCGGGTATCGCAGTCAGGGACGTCAAGGTGTGCCAGCGGCCGGATGGCGACCCGTCCCGCATCTGCACGCCGATCGATGGGCAGCTGACGGCCAAGGTGCTGGAAGCGGCCGAGGTGCGTGAGGGCGCGAACATCCTGTCCGCCGATCCGCATGGCATCCGCGACCGTATCGAGAAGCTCGACGTGGGTGCAGTGAGTGTCCAGCGTCAGTGGCCCGATCGCATCCGGATCGAACTCGAACAGCGCAAGCCGATCGCGCTGTCGCAGGAGGAGGGCGAGGGAAGCGCCTGGCGAGTCGTTGACCAGAGCGGGCGCGCTTTCGCGGAAGCTGACCTGACCAGGTATGCACGCCTGCCGCGCGTGGTGGGCAAGGACGCCTCGCAGGCCGCGGCGGCGCTGGTTGCGGCGATTGCGCACTATCCCGATCTCGCCGAGCGTATGGAGATCGCCTACCGCGTCAACGGACGGCGCTGGGACCTGAAGTTCACGGGCCGCACCGATGTGGTGGCAATGCCCGTCGACGCGCGTCTTTCCGAACAACTCGACGCCCTCAATCTGATGCAGGCGCAGACGCGCGTGCTGGATCTGCCGGCGACGCATATCGATGCGCGTCATCCGAAATACATCGCCCTTCGCCCGATCCCGGGCGCGGCTGCCGTTCCGCTCTCGGGAGATACGTGACAGTCATGTCGTCGCTCGCCCAGCGCAGTCACGTGCGTGATCGCACTCACGGCCGCGGCGCCGTGATGGCGGCGCTGGATATCGGCTCGTCGAAGATCACGTGCATGATCGCGCGTCGTGCCGACGCCACGAATGGCGAGCCGCGCGTGGCCGGGGCTGGCACGCAGGCGACCAAGGGCGTGCGCTCGGGCGCGGTCGTCGATCTCGAAGGGCTGGAACGGTCGATCCGGCTGGCGGTGGAACAGGCCGAGCGCGCGGCCGACCTGCGCATTACCGAAGTGGTTCTGGGCGTCTCCGGTCCCGACCTGCGCTCCGACATCGTGCGCGCCAAGCTTCCCATGGGCGGGCGCGAGGTGACGTCCAGCCACATGCGCGACGTGCGCGTGGCTGCGCTCGAAAGCTTCCAACCGCAGGGGCGGGAAGTGCTGCATTCGGCGCCGCTTGGTTTCATTGTGGACGGGACTGCCGGGATCAAGGATCCGCGCGGGATGTTTGCAGAAAACCTGACCGCCAGCTTTCTCGTGGTGTCAGCGCCGACGGCTGGCCTGCGCAACATCGTCCAGTGCGTCTCCCGCTCGCACCTTGAGGTGTCGGCGATTCTCGCAGCCCCCTATGCCGCCGGTCTCGCCTGTCTGGTCGAGGATGAAGCCGAGCAGGGGGCCATGGTCATCGATTTCGGGGCCGGGGTTACCTCTGCGGCAGCCTTCTGGGATGGCGGCCTGCTTCACGTCGAGACGCTGCCGATGGGCGGGTCGAAGGCGACGTCTGATCTTGCCCAGGGTCTAGGCACCACTTTCGCTGCAGCCGAGCGGATGAAGATCCATCACGGGGCGGTTGGTCTAGCTGAATCCGGCGCGCTCGACATGATTGAGGCCCCTCGGCTTGGGCCTGACGGCCGGCTCGAGGCGCACCAGTGCAGCCGGGCGGATGCCGCGCAGATCCTGCGGCCGCGTATCGAGGAAATCCTCGAATTGATGGATGGACGGTTGTCCAAGGCCTCTGCGTCTGGACGTCCGCTGCCGAGACGGATCGTTCTTACGGGTGGATCGTCTCAGCTGGGCTGTCTCAAAGAGCTTGCCGAGGATGTTTTCCGCGCGCCGGTGCGTCTCGCCAAGCCTGCCAATGTGAAGGGTCTAGGCGAGACTTACGGTTCACCCGCTTTCGCCGCTGCGGCAGGCCTGTTACGGTGGGATCTGATGGGTGGCCCCGACCCGTTGCGCACAAGCACCGACCGGGCCGCTTCGGATCATGGTGGGAGCCTGGCCCGGCAAGTCTTCGGATGGGTTCAGAAAAACTTCTGAATCGTTCCGGCTCTTAAGACGGGCTTAGCCAAAAGCCGTGATCTTCATCGCGTTACCTTCCCGGGCGCCGTGCAGGGCGCCGTTGGGAGACGTGCGGATCGAGGATGGCAATGGCCGTTGAACTGACTCCCCGGATAGTCGTGATCGGCGTGGGCGGCGCGGGCGGCAACGCCGTCAACAACATGATCGACGCGGGCCTCCAGGGCGTCGAATTCGTGGTCGCGAACACCGATGCGCAGGCCCTGACGCGGTCGAAGGCGCCGGTCCAGATCCAGCTCGGTATCGGCAAGACGTCTGGCCTCGGCGCAGGCGCCAATCCTGATGTCGGCGCGGAATCGGCCAAGGAATCGGCTGACGAGATCAAGAAGATCCTGAACGGGGCGCATATGTGCTTCATCGCCGCCGGCATGGGCGGCGGCACGGGGACGGGCGCTGCCCCGATCATCGCGCGCATCGCGAAGGAGCAGAAGGTCCTCACCGTCGGCGTGGTTACCAAGCCGTTCGACTTCGAGGGCAAGCGCCGCATGGTGGTTGCCGAGAAGGGCATTGTCGACCTGCGCGCCGAAGTCGACACCCTGCTGATCATCCCGAACCAGAACCTGTTCCGCATCGCCGACGACAAGACGACCTTCGCCGACGCCTTCTCGATGGCCGACAAGGTTCTCTATTCCGGCGTGCGCGGCATCACGGACCTGATGGTCATGCCGGGCCTGATCAATCTCGACTTCGCTGACGTGCGGACCGTGATGTCCGGCATGGGCTCTGCCATGATGGGCGAGGGCGAAGGCGAGGGTGAGAACCGCGCGCTCAAGGCCGCCCAGGCTGCGATCGCCAACCCGCTGCTCGACGATGTGTCGATGAAGGGCGCAAAGGGCGTGCTGATCAACATCACCGGCGGCTACGACATGACGCTGTTCGAAGTTGACGAGGCGGCCAACGAGGTGCGTCGCGAAGTCGATGTTGATGCGCACATCATTCTGGGCTCGACCTTCGACGAGAAGATGAACGGCAAGATCCGCGTGTCCGTCGTCGCCGCCGGCCTTCAGCAGGGCGTCGCGCGTTCATCCGTGCCGGTTCGCGAACTTCAGGCTGGACTGAACACCGCCATCATGAATTCGCCGTCGCCGGCCCAGGAACTTGGCATTGTTGCACAGCCCCAGCCGGTGCTCCCGCAGATCCACAACCAGCAATCGCTTACCCAGCCCCATGGCATTACGCCGCCGCAGCAGAAGAGCATGATCTTCCCGCCGAGCGCCCAAGCCGCCGTGCCGCCGTCTGAACTGCGTCCGCCTGCCCCGGTGATCCGCCCGCGCCCGGCGCCCGAGCCGATGCCCGAGCCTGCGATGAATGACGAGGATGACTCCGACATCTTCGCGCCCGCGCCACACGCTGCGGCGTCGGCTCAGCCCCAGGCGGAAGCGCCGAAGGATCGCTCTTTCGCCTCGCTGTTCGGCTGGAGCAAGCGCCCGGCTGACGAGCAGCCTGTTGCGCGCGCTGCCTCCGCTGACGAGGGCTTCGACGACGAGCTTGAGATTCCGGCCTTCCTGCGCCGCTCTGGCAACGCGTAGCGCGCTCAACTAGCCGCCGACTACCCCTCGCACGTATCACCCCAGTCGACGCGACGCGCGCGCTTGAACACGTCGCCTTCGCGGCGGGTGACCAGCCGGCGTGTCGCGACCCCATCGGGCTGACAGAGTTTCAGCGTCACGCGGCCGCTTGCGCTTTCGGGACGGTCAAGCACGCGGGCGGCGAGGTGTACGGCGGGCGTGCGGGATGCTGCGAGGTAGATGAGCTTCTCGTCCTCCCACGGCACTTCTGCTTCCTTGGCCAGACGGTGGATGCGCGAGCGCGCAACGCGGGCCGCGAAGTGGCACCAGTCCGGTTCAACGATCGGACAGGCCTGCGCGTGGGGGCAAGGGGCGAGAATGTGAGCGCCTTGGGAGATCAGATGCGCGCGCGCATCGAGAATGCGGCGCCAGCCCGCGGTCGTGCCTGGCTCGACGATGACCAGCGCATGGCGCGATAGCGACCAGAGGCGATCGACCAGCACAACGCGATCCTCTGGCGCGAGTTCGTCGAGCACGTAGGCAAGCGTCACGAGGTCGGCTTGAGCCTCGGGGAGGTCTGTACGCAGGTCGGAGGCGCGCCAGCTGATGCGGGCAATGCCGCTGCTGGCGGCCATCTTCTCCCCGAGCGCGCGGATGGACGGGCTGGTCTCGACCAGTGTCGCAGCTTCGATGCCAGCCCAGATGTCCGCCGCCGCCCACATCACCGTGCCAGGTCCTGCGCCGATATCGAGAAGCGAGTGCGGCGCAAAGTCCGGCTGCTGTGCGGCCATTGCGGAGAGGGCGACGTGAATGGCGGCGTAGGTGGCCGGCATGCGCGTCGCGACATAGGCGAGGGCGAGGCGGGTGTCGGAAATGTGCAGCCGCCCGTCGCGCACCTCGTCGCGATAGCGCTGGGACAACGCCTTCGCGGCGGCGGCCAGGTCGCTGACGGACGCGCCCGAAAGCGCGCTGTCCACGGCCTGTCTGAGCTGGGCGGGCAATTCCATCGCGCCGCACTAGCAGACGGCGCGGGCTGCGTCAGCGCAATATCGGGCAATATCGCTTGTCTTGCCTCGTGCGCCCGGTGGGCTTAGCTGGCTGCCCATGAACCTACAGACCACGATTGCAGGCCCAGCCTCCGTCTCGGGCGTCGGCGTCCATTCCGGCAAGCCGGCGAGGCTGACCATCCGCCCTGCGGGGGAGGGAACGGGCGTGGTGTTCGTTCGCGCCGATGTTGCCGATCGTGACGGCGATATTCCCGCGCTGGCCACGCGCGTGACGACGACCGAACTTGGCACCAACATGACGAATGACGCGGGCGTCTCGGTTGCGACGGTCGAGCATTTCCTTGCCGCCTGTGCTGGCCTCGGCGTCGACAATGTGCGCGCTGAACTGGATGGCCCCGAATTGCCGATCCTCGACGGCTCGTCGAAGCCTTTTGTTGCGCTGCTGGAGCGCGCCGGCCTCAAGCATCAGGCAAAGCCGAGGCGCGTGCTGAGAATCCTGAAGACGGTCGAAATCAGGCAGGGCGTCAAGTTTGCGCGCCTGTCGCCGGGCGAAGACTTCACGATGCGGATCGCCATCGACTTCCCGACCAGGGCCATCGGGCGGCAGGCGATCAGCTTCACCATGTTGCCCGGCGCTTTCGCGCGCGAGATTGCGTGGGCGCGCACCTTCGGCTTTGCGCATCAGGCCGAGCAGCTGTACGCGATGGGCAAGGGGCTCGGGGCCTCGATGGACAACACGGTCGTGATCGAGAATGACGCGGTGATCAATCCGGGGGGGCTGCAGGCGCACGACGAGTTCGTCCGTCACAAGCTTCTCGACGTCATCGGCGATCTGTTTCTGGCGGGCGGCCCCATTGAGGGGCTGTATGAGGCCGAGCAGCCGGGGCATGCGCTCAACAATCAGTTGCTGCGCGCCGTCTTCGCCGACACGTCGTCCTTTGCCTGGACCTGATCTGGCGCAGCTGGCCCTTCATCCTGCTGCCTTGATTGGGCCCGGATGAAGGAATGAGACGACACGTGTAGCTTCGGGGACAGAACCGCATGCGGCGTCAGATCACGCTCATTCTTCTGGCAATGGCGCTCGTCGCCTGCGGGCAGTCAGGTCGTGGCGATGGCTTTGCCGGAAGCGTCGCCGTCGATGCTGTGGCGAGCGAAGAGTTGGCGATGGCGCCGCCGCCTCCGCCGCAAGACATGGACAGCATCGAGCGAGCGATCATCCAGCCAGAGCCGGACGGCAGAGGCGACGGCGCGCCTCCGGGCACGGCGCCGCTGATGGCCTACACCTACAGCTGGAACTACGCCGTGCCGACCGGCGCCATGGAAGCTCTGCAGGCGAGCCACAAGAAGCTGTGCGAGGATGCCGGCCCGGCAAACTGCTATGTGATGAACTCTTCGCTCGAGGCCATCGGATGTGAGGAGGGCGCAAGCGGCGTGCTCTCGATGCGCGCCACGGAAGCGTGGGTCCGCGCTTTCGAGAAGGGCGTGAATGACGGGCTGAAGCCTTTTGGCGCCTCCGTCTACGCGGCCAATCGCGGCGCAGAAGAGCTCACCGCGCAGATTGTCGACAATGAAGCTCGCCTGCGCTCCATGACAGTGCATCGCGATGCGCTGCAGAAGATGGTTTAAGACAAGCCGGGGCGCCTGTCGGACCTGCTCGAAACTCAGCAGGCGCTGGCCCAGGCCGAGGGCGACATCGACTCGCGGCGGTTGCTGCTGGCGGCGCTCGAGTTTCGCGTCTCGATGTCAGTGATCACGTTCTACTATCAGGCCGAATACGCTCCGGCGGCCCAGTCGATCTGGCGTCCGGTGACTGACGCCCCTGGCGACTTTGCGCCTGCTTTCGCCAGGACGCTGGGGGTGATCATCGCGTTTGTCGCTGCCGTCCTGCCGGTCGTCGTTTTCGTGCTGCTGTCGCTGGCGGTCCTGATCTTCTATTTCCGCTGGTCCGGCCGCCGTCGGGCAAGGAAGGCAGATCGCCTGATGGCCATGGAAAAGGCCACTTCCAGCGCCAATTCCTGAGTTTGGGGGCCCGTTTCCCGGGCCACGGGGCCGCAGCCATTGGGCTTGGACGCCCAAGCGGCATTGGTCTAGAAGGTCGGTCGTTGCCGGGCGAGTGAGGTTTGCATGCGTTCCACCAATGCTTTGAAGGTCTGTCTGGCCGCCGGCGTCGCGCTGGTCGCCGCTGCCTGCGCGGGGGCCAATTCCCGCGAGACCGATCTTGCCTATATCGAGCAGCCGGTGGAGACGATCTACAACGACGCCCTTCGCAGTCTTGACCGCAATCTCTGGGCGATTGCTGCGCTTCAGTTCGACGAGGTGCAGCGCCAGCACCCTTATTCGCCTTGGGCGCAGCGCGCCATGCTGATGGCCTCCTACGCCCGCTATCGCGCCCGGGACTATGAGAAGGCGATCTCGAGCGCCGAGGAATACGTCTCGCTCCACCCCGGCGGCGACGGCGCCCCCTACGCCTATTACCTGATCGCAATCAGCCATTTCGACCAGATCATCGATGTCGGCCGGGACCAGGCGCGATCGGATCTCGCCTTGCGCGCCTTCACCGAGGTCACGGCGCGGTTCCCTGAATCCGACTATGCCCGCGACAGCGAGCTGAAAATGGACATGGTCCGCGATCAGCTGGCCGGCAAGGAGATGGAGATCGGGCGCTATTACCTGGAACGCTCGGAACACCTGGCTGGCATCAACCGTTTCAAGAAGGTGATCAGCGAATACCAGACCACGTCGCACGTGCCTGAGGCGCTTCATCGGCTGGTCGAGGCCTATCTGTCGATCGGCCTGACTGGACAGGCCCAGCAGGCGGCGGCCGTGCTGGGTCACAATTACCCCGGTTCGAACTGGTACTCGGACAGCTATGCGCTGATGCAGGGGCAGGGTGTAACGCTGCCCGCCAAGCCAAACGCCCAGGCCGGGTTCAACATCTTCGACCGCATTGGCAATCTCTTCTAGCCAGACGGGCGAAGCCTCGACTTCGCTGTCTCGCCCGGACCTCGGGCTGCCCGATCACGACTTCGAGGCGTTGCGCGCTGCGCCTGTCCGCTGAGGCAGACTGCGCGTAACAAATCTGTTTGCAGGAGAGTTTCGTGAAAAAGGTCGTCTTCCTGATTGCCGCCCTGGGCGTGTCGGACTGCGCCTTGGCGCAGGCGACCCCAAACGAAGGCTGGGGCCTCAATGTCGGTGCGGGCGGTCTCATGAGCCCGACCTATGAAGGCGACGACAGTTATCGTGTCTCCATCCTGCCGAACATCCAGCTGACCTATGGCGATGATTTCTTTGCCTCGGTCCAGGAAGGCGTGGGCTACCGTTTCATCAATGAAGACACGCTGCGCGCTGGGCCGATCGGGCGCCTGAAATTCTCGCGGGGCGAAGATGGCGACCAGCCCTTTGCTGTGACGGGTGACGACACCACGGACCTGCGCGGGCTCGGCGAGGTCGATACGACGTTCGAGCTTGGCGGCTTCGTCGAATACGAGATCGGCGACGTCACGCTTGGCGCAGAGGCGCGCAAGGCGGTGTCTGGCCATGACGGCGCTGTGCTTGATCTCGAAGCTTCATGGTCGGGCCGCAGCATGGCTCTCGGACCGCCCCTGATCTGGTCATTCGGACCGCGCGTGCGCGTGGTCGATGATACCTACTCGCAGGCTTATTTCGGCGTGACGCCTGCGCAGTCAGTGGCGGCGGGCCTGCCGGTCTATTCGTCCGGCGGCGGCGTCTATTCCTACGGGCTTGGCGGCACGGCCATCCTGCCGCTCGACGATCGCTGGACGATGGTTGCGTTCGCAAGCCTTGAAAGACTGACCGGAGACGCGGTTGACAGCCCTCTCGTGCAGCTGCGCGGTTCAGAGGACCAGGCTACGCTTGGCCTATTCGTGAGCTATCGCCTTTTCTGAGTCACCGTGAAAACAATTGACCGGCCCGCTGTGAGGCGAGCCGGTCATTCGTTTTGGTCGGAAAAGCGTCAGTCCCGCAGGTTCAGTGGCCCGCGTGCTTGCCTGCGCCATGCGAGGCTTTCCATGCCTTCACCGTTTCCAGCGTCTTCGCGATATGGCTGTCGGGCGCCATGTCGGTGTGCGAGAGCAGGACTTTGCCATCCGGCGCGATGACGAACGAGGTGCGGTTGCTCCAGTCAGGGCGGCCCGAGAGCACGACGTCATAAGCTTTCACAGTGTCGGCGTTGACCGCCACCATCGGGAACTTGTCGCGGCAATGCTCCTTCGAGAACTCCGCGAGGCGCGCGAGGTTGTCGGTGGCGCTGACCATCTTGCCGTCAGCCATCGCAGCGCCTGCTGTGAGGCCAACAAGCGTTGCGCCGGCTGCCTTGAATTCCTCAGCCTTGTCCGCGAATTTCTGCGTTTCGATCGTGCAGCCTGCGGTGAACGCGGCCGGGAAGAAGTACATCACCACCGGGCCCTTCTTGAGCGCGTCCGACAGCTTGAAGTTGAACTCGTTTCCGCCCGTCACGCCCTTGGCGCTGATCTCGGGGGCGGCAGCGCCGGTCTGAAGCGCGGCGAAAGCGGGGGCGGACAGCAGCGCGGCGGTGGCGATCGCAGCTGCGACCAGAAGCTTCTTCATGATGTGTCTCCGATGTCCGGCTCCAGCCGGGCGAGTGGGCGTTATCGCCAAAACCAGTACGCACGTCACGCACTCTCAACATCACGTCTGCGTTCTTCCGCCGCACTTGGCCCTGCGATTTTCGGGGGCATTTGCGATTTGCAGTGTTTCTTGTTCACATTTTGTTCCAGAGATGCTAGTTGGCTGTCTGGTAGACCGGTGTCGAGACATGCTTACGGGATTGTCGATCCGCGACTTCGTTCTGGTGCGCCATCTCGCGGTTGAGCTTGCCGAAGGGTTCACGGCGCTCACGGGCGAGACCGGGGCTGGCAAATCCATCCTGATGACGGCGCTGGCTTTTGCGCTCGGCGGACGCGGCGGGCAGGGGCTGGTTCGCCCGGGGGCCGACGCCGCTGAGGTCTCTGCAGCGTTCGAGGTTTCGACCGACCACGCCGTATGGGCCATGCTGACGGCGCGCGGCATCGAGAACGAGACATGCCAGCCGCTTGTGTTCCGAAGGGTGATACGGCGTGGCGGCGGCGCGCGCGCCTTTCTGAACGACCGCCCGGTCAGCGCAGCGCTGGTTGCTGAGGCCGGCCTGCTACTCGCTGATATCCATGGCCAGCATGACGGGCTCGGCCTGCTCGATCAGTCGCGGCACCGTGCGCTGCTGGATGCGTGGGCCAGGAATGGCGCGACGTTGGCGGAGGTTGCGCAGGCCTGGTCGGCATTGCGCAATGCCCGCGAGGCTCGCGAGGCGCTGGAAGCGCGGCTCACGCGGGCAGCCGCTGAGCGGACCTGGCTTGGCCACGCGCTCGAGGAACTGGACGCGCTGGCGCCGGAGGAAGGCGAGACGGCCCGTCTCGCGCTGGATCGCGCGACGATGCAGGCGGGCGAACGCGTGGCGGAGGCGCTGGATGCGGCAAGTCACCAGTTCAACAAGGCCAATATCGAGGGCGCACTCGCCAATGCCGGCCGCGCAGTGTCGCGCGCCTTGTCAGCGCCCGGTCTCACTGGAGAGGGAGCCGGCTGCGAGCTGGCCGTGCGTATCCGCGCCGCCTGCGAGGCGATTGAGCGCGCGGTTATTGAAGCCAACGAGGCGCGCGCCGCCATCGACCTTGCGGCGGCTGCGTGTGAATTCTCGCCCGCCGCGCTCGAAGCCTCGGAAACCCGGCTCTTTGCGTTGCGCGCCGCCGCACGCAAGCACGATGTCGATCCGGATGCACTGGCTGGCCTGCGGCGTCGCATGCAGCTGCAGCTCGACGAGATCGCACATTCGGACGAGGCGCTTGCTGCGGCGCGTGCCGCCGAGACCGCCGCGCAGCAAACCTATGATGCCGCCGCCGGTCGCCTGACAGAGCGGCGCCTGAGCGCAGCGAAGAAACTTGCGCGCGCCGTATCGGCCGAACTCGCTCCGCTCAAGCTCGAGAAGGCGAAGTTCCGCATCGCGGTCGCCGCGCGCGCCGAGCCCGGCCCTGCGGGTTGCGATGACATTGCTTTCGAGGTTGAAACCAATCCCGGCGCGGGCTTTGGCGCGCTGGACCGGATCGCGTCGGGGGGCGAGATGGCGCGCTTTGCGCTGGCCGTCAGCGTCTGTCTCGCAGATGTGTCGCCGGCCGGCACGCTGGTATTCGACGAGGCCGACATGGGCGTCGGCGGGGCGGTGGCCGCCGCCATCGGCGAGCGGCTGGCCGTGATCGGGAAACGCCAGCAGGTTGTCGCCATCACGCATTCTCCGCAGGTCGCTGCTGCTGCATCGCGACAGCTGCGTGTTTCAAAAGCTGAGGCGGCGGGCGAGACTGTCACGTCTGTCGACATTCTGAGCGCCAAGGCTCGCAAGGAGGAGATTGCCCGCATGCTCGCCGGCGCCAGCGTCACCCGCGAGGCGCGCGCAGCGGCAAGCAGGCTGTTGGCTGGCGCATGAGTGGCGGCTAAGAAACCGCCATGGCCGCAGAAAACCCCGTCGACAAGCTCTCCAAAGCCGCCGCGACAGCCGAGTTGAAGCGGCTGGCCGGGACGATCCGCGCTGCTGACGCGGCCTACTACCAGGACGACGCGCCGGCGATGACGGATGCGGACTATGATGCGCTCCGCCAGCGCCTCAACGCGATCGAGGCACGCTTCCCGGAGCTGAAGCAGGCTGACAGCCCCAGCGACGCCGTGGGTGCTGCGCCCGTGGGCGGCTTCGGCAAGGTCACCCACCTCAAGCCTATGCTGTCGCTCGACAACCTGTTTGCAGACGAAGAGGTATCAGAGTTCATCGCGCGCGTGCGGCGTTTCCTGAATCTGAAGCCGGACGAAGAGGTCGCCGTCACGGCCGAACCCAAGATCGACGGCCTGTCCTGCAGCCTGCTCTACGAAAATGGCGTGCTCGTGCGCGCGGCGACGCGCGGCGATGGCGCGGTTGGCGAGGATGTCACAGCGAACATCCGAACGCTGAAGGACGTACCGGAGACGCTGAGGGGGAAGGGGCGCCCCGCGCGCATCGAAGTGCGCGGTGAGGTCTATATGACCATGGCGGAGTTTGCGGCGTTCCAGGACGCCGAAGAAGCTGCCGGCCGCAAGCGCCCGGCCAATCCGCGCAACGCCGCCGCCGGAAGCCTGCGCCAGAAGGATCCGTCGGTGACGGCGTCCCGCCCGCTGCGCTTCTTCGCCTACACATGGGGCGATGTGTCGGAGCCGTTTGCCGAAACCCAGTGGGATGCGGTGAGGGCGTTCAAGGCGTGGGGCCTGCCGGTCAACGCCGATATGAAACGCGCTGGTTCAGTCGAAGAGCTGCTTGAAATCTACCATGCCATCGAGGCCCGCCGCGCTTCGCTCGGCTATGACATCGATGGCGTCGTCTACAAGATCGACCGTCTGGACTGGCAACAAAGGCTTGGGTTTGTTTCTCGGTCCCCGAGATGGGCGGTGGCGCACAAATTTCCAGCGCAGCAGGCAATGACGCAATTGCTCGGCATCGACATCCAGGTTGGGCGCACAGGCAAGCTCGCGCCGGTCGCGCGGCTCCAGCCGGTCACGGTCGGTGGCGTCGTCGTGTCGAACGCAACGCTTCACAATGAGGACGAGATCGCGCGGCTCGGGGTGATGATCAATGACTGGGTTATCGTCCAGCGCGCAGGCGACGTCATTCCGCAGATCGTCCGGGTGGTGGTGGAGAAGCGGCCGAAGGATGCGAAGGGCTACGAATTCCCGACCCGCTGCCCTTACTGCAATTCTGAAGCGGTCCGCGGCGGCGGAGAGGGCGATGAAGAGGTTGATCGCCGTTGCACGGGAGGGCTTGTCTGCCCGGCGCAGGCGGTCGAGCGGCTCAAGCATTTCGTCTCGCGCCGCGCGTTCGACATTGACGGGCTGGGCGTCAGGCAGATCGAGGAGTTTTTCCAGGCCAGCGTGATGACGGCGCCGCAGCATATCTTCTCGCTTGAAGAGCAGATCGCAAAGGCCGGCCTGCCGCCGCTTGCGGAGTGGGAAGGATATGGCGAGACGTCGGCGAAGAAACTGTTCGATGCGATCAGCAAGGCCAGCAAGCAGCCCCTCGACCGTTTCCTGAATGCACTTGGCATCCGTCACATCGGCGAGACCAACGCGCTGTTGCTCGCGCGCCAGTTCGGTTCATTCGAGGCGCTGCAGGACGCTGTTGCGAAAGCCGCGAAGCAACGTCCCGGTGACGCCTATCGCCGCCTGGAAAGCGTCGCCGGCGTTGGCCCCGGCGCACGCGACACGTTGCTCGCCGCCGCAGCGGATCTTCCCTTGCAGGAGCCCATCTCGGCGGATGGTGCGTTGGAAAACGCGTTGGGCGGGATCGACGGCCTCAACAAGAAAGCGCGCGCCGCGCTGGCGGCGGAGTATGGCGACTGGCCGATATTTCGCGAGCAGGTTCTGTTGGCGGCCAAAGGCAGGCCGGGCGAAGACCTGCTGTCGCTCGCGGCTATCAACGGCTTCGGCGAGGTCGCCGCAGAGGCGCTGGTTGATTTCTTCGCTGAGCCCCACAACGGGGAGGTCGTGCAGGCGCTGTTGAAGGCGGTGCAAGTGCTGCCGCACAAGGTCACCGACACGTCCGGGTCGCCGGTCGCCGGCAAGACCGTCGTCTTCACCGGCACGCTGGAAAAGATGACGCGTGACGAGGCCAAGCAGCAGGCGACTGCGCTTGGCGCGAAGGTCTCCGGCTCGGTGTCGTCGAAGACGGACATCGTGATCGCCGGGCCGGGCGCGGGCTCGAAACTCGCAGATGCGCAGAAGCACGGTGTGAAGGTGCTCACCGAGGATGAGTGGCTGGCGCTGGTGACGAAATAGCGCTCAGCAGCCAGGCGCCTTTGCGCTCTGACCCGCATCCAGTGCGGCATCCACGAGCGGCGTCCACAGCGCGTAGCCTTCCGGCGTCATGTGAAGGTTGTCTTCGACGAAGATGTCCTTCGGGGTCCCGTCCGGCTTCTGCATCGCCGGCACGACATCGATATAGGCAAGATCGTCGCGCATATCGGCCAGCGCCCTGAGCTTCGCATTCAGCGCTGACTGTTTCTCAAGCTGGTCGAACCTCAGCTTGGACGGCTTGGCCGAGATGAACCAGACCGGTGTTGCCCCCAGCGCTTTCTCCTTGAGCCGCATGAACTGCACGAAATCGGCGTAAGCCTCATCGGGCGTTCGGCCTGCGTTGAGATCATTCTCGCCAGCGTAGAACACGATCTCCCTGGGCCGGTAGGGCGCAACGACGCGGTCGAAATAGTGATCCACCTCCCAGATGGTCGATCCGCCAAAGCCGCGATTGATCACCGTGCGGTCGGGGAAATCCTCCTTGAGGCTGCGCCAGAACCGGATGGAGGATGCGCCCACGAACAGGGTTGCGCATCTGGGGGGCATCGCTGTGCGGTCCGCCGCTTCGAATGCCGCAATCGCCGCATCGAAAGCCGGCGCCTTGCCCGGCGGCGACTGCGCCAGGTCGGGCAGGGCTGCGTGCGTGGCGCAGGCGGACAGCAGGCAAGCGGCGAAGCCAGCAGCAAATCGCATCATGTCGGTATTCCTGAAACGTCCCGATCTAACCCGTCGTCAGGGATCGCGCGCTGGCGCTGCGTGGTCAATGCCCGGTCGGATCAGGTGTCGAGGCTGCGCACTTCGTCGTTGATCGCGGCTGTCAGCTTGCGCACGACCGCTTCGGCCCTGTTCAGCGCTTCCGAATTCTCGCCGCCCGAGGCGATTTTGGCGCGCGTGAGCATGGCCGCTGAAAGCGAGTCGGCCAGTGCGTCGATCAGGTGCTCGCGGGACGCTTTCGCGTCGCTTTCGAAAGCCAGGCGGCGGAGCCCGTCCTCTTCGGCGCGAAGCTGTCTCAGAGCCGCATCGTCAAGCCGGGCTGCGGCTTCGACCGCGATGCGTTCATGGATCGCCTGCGCCAGCCTGTCTTCGGTTGTGAGCACGGGGGGGGTCGCCGTGACAGTTTCCATGCGCGCTTTCTGTTGCGGCGCAACGGCCAATGCAGCCAGCAGAAGCAGGCACATTCCGTAGACAAGTTTTGCCGCAAACGCGTTCATGCCAGTACCCCGGCCGAGGGCGTCAAGCTCCCGACAATCCGTCGGATATATCCATTCAGGGATCGAAACAAACCCGAATGCCGGTCCGCGGCAAAAAGTCTGGTCAAAGCGGCTTTTTTGCCGCCGGGCAGGGCGGTCAGGACCGGCGCGCTGATCAGCGGGCCGGGTCGCGGCTGCCGCCCTTCAGGGCGAAGACACGGTCGCAATACTTGCATTCGACATGGTCGTCTTCTGACATGTCGTACCAGACCCTGGGATGGCCCAGCGCGCCGCCCACGCCATCGCAGGCGACCTTGCGGGTTGTGACGACCACGACTTCCGGATTGTCCATGAAGCTGCGCTGGCCGGCTGCGACCGGCGAAGCGGGGGGCGAGGTCTTTCCGGGGGGCGATGCCATTTCGTCCTCTCGATTGGGCGGGCTGATTTGCGGCCCCGCCGAATGCGCCTTACCTATGGGGCGCCCGGTGGCCCGTCAATGTGGCCATCCCGCCCTCAGAGGACTGCCTGCCTTGCCCGATTCGACGTCCGGTCTTCCCGCGCTCGCCATCTCTGCGACGGGGCTGACGAAGACCTATGCTGCCTCCAAGAAGATGCCCGCCAAGCAGGCCCTGAAAGGCGTCGATCTTGCCGTGCCACGTGGGTCGGTCTTTGGTCTCCTCGGTCCCAATGGTGCAGGCAAGTCGACCTTCATCAACATCCTGGCCGGGCTGGTGAACAAGACGTCCGGGGCGGTCAGCGTATGGGGCATCGACGCCGACCGGAATCCGCGCGAGGCGCGGGCGGCCCTCGGCGTGGTGCCGCAGGAAATCAACATGGACCCGTTCTTCACGCCCCGCGAGACGCTGGAGCTGATGGCGGGATTCTATGGCGTGCCGTCGTCCGAGCGGCGCACCGACGAGATCCTCGACGCGCTGGGTCTTGGCGACAAGAAGCATGCTTATGTGCGCCAGCTGTCTGGCGGGATGAAGCGGCGCCTGATGGTGGCCAAGGCGATGGTGCATTCCCCGCCCATCCTCATTCTCGACGAACCCACTGCGGGCGTCGATGTCGAGCTGCGCCGGTCGCTGTGGGAGTATGTGCGCAAGCTCAATGCGCAGGGCGTCACCATCGTCCTGACCACCCACTATCTCGAGGAAGCCCAGGAGATGTGCGACGAGATCGCCATCATCAATCACGGGCAGGTCATCGCCTGCGAGCCGACGCACAAGCTGCTGCGCCGCCTCAACCACAAGACGCTAGTCGTCCGCCCGGAGCAGGGGCTGGACGCCGTGCCTGCGGCGCTGGCCGACCTCGCGCCCACCATCCGCAAGGACGGTCAGCTCGCGATCACCTACAGGATCGGTGAGCAATCGATCGAAGGGCTTCTCAGCCGCCTGCGCGAGGCCAGGGTCGGGATAAGCGATCTTGCGACCGAGGAGCCTGACCTCGAAGACGTTTTCGTCTCCCTTACGAGCGCCTGATCGCTGGGGTGGCAGGCGCCGTTGCGGGCGGCCCGGATCAAACGCGTGCACGGCACTGAACCATCACACTGCTTCAGCCGGTCGGATGTCTGACTTCTCTCGCGATCGAAGCCGGCGGGCGTTTCGCCTACCCGTTTTGGGTGCGTGGCCCCGGCGTTTACAGGGAGAAATATAGCCGTCCGTTAACTGCTGCAGGCCGAAATAGAGGCAGCTTGAGGAGGCGGGGTCGTATGTTCAATCTGCGTATTCGTTCGTTGTTGCTGGTGCTTGGCGGCGTCGTGTGTACCGTCTTTGCTGGCTCGGTCGGTGTTCAGCAGTTTGCGTCGTCGCAGATGGCGATCAACAGCGCGAACTACGGCCAGATCGTCCGCGCCAAGGATCTGGTGGCGGACGTGCTGCCCCCGCCAGCCTACCTCCTCGAGTCCTATCTCGAGGCAACGCTGGCAAAGAACAGCCCGCAGTCTCTGGCGAGCCACAAGCAGAGGCTCGCCAAGCTCAAGGATGAATACAACACCCGTCACGCCTTCTGGTCGGACAAGTCGGGCTGGCCGGACAACGCCAGCTCGGACGCGGAGCTCTACAATCTGATCGCCGTCGAATCGCATGCTGAAGCGGAGAAGTTCTGGTCGGCCGTTGAGCGCCGCCTGATGCCGGCGATCGAGGCCGGCGATATGGCGGCCGTCGAAGCCGCCTATGGCGAGGTCACGTCTGCCTATGCAGATCATCGCAAGCATGTCGATGCGATCGTGGCGGGGGCGGTGGCGCTGCAGGCCAGCCTTGAGGAGAAGGCCCGGTCCGACTCTGCCCAGTTTGCCATCCTCCAGTATGCGATGATCGCTGCAGCTCTGGCGATCACGATGGGAGGTTTCTATCTGCTTTTCATCCGCGTGATCCGGCCCGTCGCCAGCGTAACCGGGGTCATGGAGCAGCTTTCACGCGGCAATCTCAATGTCCGGGTTGATGGCGCCGATCGCAAGGATGAAATCGGCGAGATGATCCGCGTCCTTGATGTCTTCCGCCAGAATCTTGTCGACATGGAAGCGCTCCGCGCCAGGCAGGTCGAAGATGCAGCGCGGGCCGAAAACGCGCGTCGCGAGTCGCTGCAAACCATGGCTGCGACCGTTGAATCTGAAGCCGGCTCGGCGGTGAGCCATGTGGGCGAGCAGGCTGGTCGCATGACGCAGCTCGCGACGGCGATGGCCGCCTCTGTCGGCAATGTGACCGAGCAGTGCCAGGGTGTGGCGTCCGCGGCCCAGCAGGCCATGATGAGCGCCACAAGTGTGACGGCCGCGACTGAACAGTTTTCGGCCTCGATCCGTGAAGTGTCCGAGCAGCTCGGCCGCGCCCGCTCGGTGACATCGGCCACGGTCGAAACCAGCGAGCGCACGCGCGTTGCCGTCAGCAACCTTGCCGAGGCCATCGGCAAGATCGGGGACGTGGCGAACATCATCTCGGAGATCGCTGACCAGACCAATCTTCTTGCGCTCAATGCGACGATCGAGGCGGCGCGCGCGGGCGAGGCTGGACGCGGCTTTGCGGTCGTGGCTGCTGAAGTCAAATCTCTGTCGAGCCAGACTGCCAGGTCGACGGAAGAGATCCGCAGGCATGTTGCCGGCATCCAGGATGTCATGCGCGAGACCACGACGGTGGTCTCGGAGATCGGGCGCCAGATTTCATCTGTCGATGAAGGCTCGACGGTCATTGCAGCAGCGATGGAAGAACAGAGCGCGACAATTCTCGAGATTGCGCGGCACGTTTCCGAAACCGCCAAGGCGGCGGAGTATGTCTCGGACTCAGTCGCAGTGGTGCTCACTGAAGCTGCGCGGACAGGCGAGGGCGCGCGCTCGCTGAGCACGACGGTTGGCGATGTGGACGAGTCCATTGCCCGCCTGCGCGCTGCCATCGTCCGGGTTGTCCGCACGTCCACCTCGGACGTCAATCGTCGCGCCGATGAACGGTTCGACGTCGGAATCAGCGGCGAAATCGTTGACAGCCGGCAGAAGGTCACCATCGAGAACCTGTCGCGAGGCGGCGCGCTGCTTGGTGAAGGCGCTGACCTGCGGAGCGGCGCGACGGGACGCCTCAAGGTTGCCGACCAGCAAGTGCCGTTCCGTGTTCTGGGGCAGGACAGCTCGGGCACGCACCTGCAGTTTGAAGGCGCCCGGCCGCCCAGTTTCGAACAGACCCTGTCGCGCCTCACAGCTGGATCAGCGACCCGGAAGACTGGCTAGAGGCCATTCTTTCGCGACCTGCGTTCCGGCGGGTGGGCATGGGCAAGCGTGGCGCGAGCCGGTAGGAAGATCGCTGCCGCAGCCGCCAGGGTCGATCCATGACTGAGAAAGACGGGGACGGGCCCAGGGGCCGCGTGCTTATCATCGCTGGGTCTGACTCGGGCGGCGGGGCGGGCATCCAGGCCGACATCAAGACGGTGACGGCGCTTGGCGGTTTTGCGGCGACGGCTGTCACGGCGCTGACGATCCAGAACACGCTAGGGGTCAGCGGCGTGGTGGCGACGCCGCCGAAGGCCGTGCGCGCGCAGATGGAGGCGGTGCTCAGGGATATCGGCGCCGATGTGCTGAAGACGGGCATGCTGGGCGACAAGCTGCTCGTCGAGACGATCGCCGAAGCGTTTGGTGATTTTGCGCCGAAGATTGCGCGCGTCATCGATCCCGTCATGGTTTCCAGCTCGGGCGATATCCTGTTGCCGAAGGAGGCTGTGGACGCCGTCCGCCAGCTCATGGTGCCACATGCAGCACTTGTGACGCCAAACGCGCCTGAGGCCGAAGTTCTCACTGGCAAGGCGGTCGATACGCTGGACGGACAACGCCGTGCTGCGGAGAAGCTGCTGGACATGGGCGCCATCGCCGCACTGGTGAAAGGCGCACATGTCGGCGGCGATGTCATCGTCGATGTGCTGGCGACCCAGTCGGGCGAGCATTTCTTCGACGGTCCCCGCATTGTCACCAGGGCGACCCACGGCACGGGCTGCACGCTCGCGTCCGGCATCGCTGCCGGACTTGCGCGGGGACTGACGCTTGTCGATGCGGTCGCGTTGGCGCGCGCCTATCTGGTCGAGGCGATCGCGCGTGCGCCAGGGTTCGGGCAGGGCAATGGTCCGGTCGACCATGGCTGGCCATCACGTGACCCGGAAGCGTTCGCGATCATGTTTGCGAAGTGGCGGCCGGCAACACTCTGACGCCAGAAAGCAGAAGGGTGCGCCGGTGCGGCACGCCCTTTCAAAGACTGTGAAACGGGTGAGCTAGTTCAGACTGGCCGTCTGGACAACGTCATCCTCGAACGTCCACCGGATCTGCATGCTGGCGCCGGCAAGGGCGTCCGCGCGTGGTGCAAACCGCATCTGCTCGACTGTGGCCTTGGCTGAACGCCGGAACGCCTCCGACGAACATGCACCCACCCGGATCGCGTCCGGCTGGCCGGCTGTGGACACTGCGAATGTGACCTCGCAGGCGCCCTCCAGCGCGCGGGACCCAGCATAGGCCGGGTAGCGCAGATCGGGTTCAGCTACGGGTTTCACCTCGGAATTGATGGTGATTGCATAGCCACGGGCCTCTTTCGAGGCCGGCTCCTGGGCCAGCGCGGACGGCAAAAGGCTCGCCGCCCCGACCCCTAGAATCGCATGTATCAGTTTCATGACACTAATGTGACAGATGAATGACAGGCCGTCTATGCCCCTCGCATCGATTTTTTGGGGACGCGAAGAATTGACCCAACCTGACCTCAGAGGATCACCTCAAACGGGCCATCGTCGGGTAGCGGGAGTGGTGGACATATTGATGAGAGATGATCGCGGCGGCCGCTCTCGCCGGCCTTGCGGCATGCGCCAGCACGCCGCCGACTTTGCCGGCCGGGCCGGACTACCGGCAAGCGCTGCTCAGGCCGTGCGCGAATGCCGGCGACTGGTCGCCATGGCTGCTTGTCGATGCCTGGCATGATGGCGAGGTCGATCGCCCCGCGACCCAGTTTCGCGAGGATGGCGTCATGGTCTACGCCTATGGAGGAACGACCTACGACAATGGCAAGTGGTTGCTCGTCGGTGGCAGCCTGCGCTTCGACACCAACGACCACGACGCAGACGATGACGGGGTCTTTGACAGCGAACCCGGCAGCGGCACGATGAAGAATTCGGAAGGCGACACAGGCAAGTGGACGCTTGAGCGCGCTTGCGATGGCTGGGGCCAGCCCAGCTAATCGATGCATCAGCAGATATCGTTTCACAGCGCCTGATGCCGGGCGTAGATCGCGCCTTTCGGCATGGAGCGCACAATGAGCGCCTATCGTTTCTTCCAGATCGACGCCTTTGCCGAGCGGCCGATGGCCGGCGGTCCTGCAGCCGTGATGCCGATGGAGGCTTTTCCGTCGGCTGACGTGATGCAGGCGATCGCGGCAGAGAACAATCTTGCCGAGACGGCCTTCATCGTGGCGAAAGATGCGGGCCTGTGGGACCTGCGCTGGTTCACGCCGGCGCTCGAAGTGCCGCTGTGCGGACATGCGACGCTGGCAAGTGCGCATGCGCTTTATGCGCATCTTGGCTTCGATGGCCCGGAGATCGGCTTCGACACAAAGTCTGGCCGCCTCACGGTGAAGCGTCTTGCCGATGGCCGGCTCGAGATGGATTTCCCGGCCCAGCCGCCACGCGCCGTTCCGATGCCGGACGGGCTGCTCGAGGCGCTGGATGCGCGGCCGCAGGAAGTCTTGGCCGGGCCATACCTCATGGCGGTGTTTGCGACGCCCGGGGACGTGCGTGCGCTCAGGCCGGACCTCATTCGCGTGAACGAGATTTCCGGCGGGGCGACAGGCGGGCGCGGAAATCTGATCTGTGCAGCGCCGGGCGCCGCCGAAGGCTTCGACGTGGTCTCGCGCTTTTTCGCGCCTGGGTCCGGCATCCCGGAAGATCCGGCGACCGGATCTGCGCACTGCATCATCGCGCCCTACTTTTCGAAGGTCCTCGGCAAGGCCGAGTTGAACTGCTTCCAGGCCTATCCGGGCCGCGGAGCGCACATCACGACGCGGCTGGAGGGTGAGCGGGTCAAGCTGATCGGACACGCGCGTACAGTCATCGAGGGTGTGTTCACGCTCGGATAGCCCCCGGGAAAAGCGCCATATATCAGGTATTTAGCTTTGGCATGCTTGCCGAGGTGAGGGGCTGGAGGTATGTCGCCGTCTCGTTTGGCGGAGCCTCCCCATGGCCGTATCGACCTATCTTGAATTCGAAAAACCGGTCGCCGATCTCGAGAAGAAGATCGCTGAGCTGGAATCCACGGGCGGCGCGGCTGTCGGTGAGGAAGTCGGCAAGCTGCGCGAGAAGGCGCACAAGCAGCTTGAGCACATCTATTCCCATCTCAATGCCTGGCAGAAGACGCAGGTCGCGCGTCATCCGGACCGGCCGCACTTTCTCGATTATGTCGCGGGGCTGTTCGACGAATTCGTCGAACTCGCTGGCGACCGGAAATTCATGAATGACGACGCCATCCTCGGCGGCCTTGCGCGATTCCGCGGGCGGCCGGTTGTCGTCATCGGGCATGAGAAGGGTCGCGATACGCAGACGCGTCTCAAGCACAATTTCGGCATGGGCAAGCCGGAGGGCTATCGCAAGGCCGTCCGTCTGATCGAACTCGCCGGGCGGTTTGGTCTGCCGGTGGTTGCGCTGGTGGATACGTCAGGCGCGTTTCCTGGCAAGGGTGGGGAAGAGCGCGGACAGGCCGAAGCGCTGGCGCGCGCCATCGAGGCGTGCCTGACGCTGGATACGCCGATGATCTCGGTGATCGTGGGGGAGGGCGGCTCAGGCGGCGCGGTGGCGCTGGCGTCCGGCAACAAGGTGCTGATGATGGAGCACGCCGTCTATTCGGTGATTTCGCCCGAGGGTGCTGCCTCCATCCTGTTCCATGACGCCAAGCGCGCCAAGGACACAGCGGAGGCGATGAAGATCACGGCGCAGGACCTGGAGAAGTTCCGCATCGTGGACGCTGTCGTGCAGGAGCCGATGGGCGGCGCGCATCGCGACCCTAAAGTTGCCATCGAGAAAGTCGGTGACGCTATCGAGAAGGCGCTGGCCATGCTCGATGGCATGTCCGCTGACGACCTGCGCGCCCAGCGCAAGGAGCGCTTCTACGCGATCGGGCGGGAAGGTCTGGCATAGGGCGCGCCGGCACTTCGATCAGTGGCTCTTGTCCACGTCCTCGCGCGCGGGTGACCCCTTCGGAGCGGTAAAGTCCACACGCGCGCGGGCCCCAGGATCCGGGTTGGTCTCCGAGTTCCTGGCCTTCTGGATGTCCCATGCATAGCGGATCGGGTTGCGCATCGAGGCCCACATGGCGATGCGGGCGATCATCACCGCGACCTTCCTCTCCATGTATCGGCGGGGTTCTTCTTCGCGACGTTGACGCTGTTCATTCTGCGTGACCTGCAGATGAGGCCGATGCTGATGGGCCCCATTATCTCAGTCGGTGGCGTGAGCGCGCTTACTGGGCCGCTTGCGAGGCGGGTGGGTCAGGGGGCGGCAGTCGTGGCTGGCTTCGTGATGGCGTCGCGCGGGACGATGATGCTGCTATCAGCGGCCATGCTGCCGGAATGGTCAGTGGTGTTCATGGTGTTGCAGCAACTGCTGGGCGACGCCGGAACGATGGTCTTCACCATTCTCTCGGTGAGCCTTCAGCAGCCTCTGCTTCCCGAAGATCAGCTGGCGCGGGCCCACGGCTTCAATCAGGTGGTCAACGGCCTGTGATGACAGTGCTGATCCTTCTGGCGGTATACGCGGCCGAGACGGTGGGGGTCTCGAACACCGTGATCATCGGCGCGGGCGTATCACGCATCGGCGTAGCGCCGCTGCTGACGCGCAGCCTGCTCGAACGACGCACGGAGCGCTATGGGCGCGCTGCGCGGGCGATCAACTGAGATCTGCGGAGAGAAAAACGGGCGCCCCGCGAGGAGCGCCCGTCCATTCCCGACACGCGGGGTGGGGTCAGCTGACCTTGTAGACCAGCGAGAAGCGCAGGGCGCTGTCGGTGTCCTCGAAGCCTACCGGCGGATTGGTGTCGTAGCGAACATCGTACGACACGCGGCCGTTCAGGTTGCTCATGAGTTCGAATGTGAGCGCGAGGGAGTTGACGAGCTGGGTGGATGTGTCGGCGTAGATCACATCGGTGTCGTTGGTGAGCTGCGTCGTTGCGTTCAAGGCTTGCGAGAAGCGCGAACCGAACGAGGCGCCGAAGGACTCCTCCGACGCGCCTGTGAGGCGGATCTCGTCGACGCGGTAGCCCGGGCCGGCGGACAGCGTCCAGTTGGTCGGCTCCGAGACGATGAACTTGTAGGCCACGCCGGCGCCGACGAAGTAGCGGTTTTCGAATCCGGAAAACTCGTCGCGCTCGAAGGTCGCGCGGCCATAGATCGACATGCGCTCGTCGAGGACGCGGTCAACTTGACCTGCCGCCGCAAGGCGGTTCTTCGTTTCAACGCTGTTGTTTTCGCCATAATCAGCAGCCAGTTCGATGGCCTGTGTCCACTCGCCGCCATTGTCGTGCTTGAGCTTGAGCGCCGCGGCGACGTCGGTCGTCTCGGTATTGCCGGTGGTGAGGCCGGCGCCGAGCACGCCTTCGCCTGTCCATACCGGTTTTGTCTGGGCGAGTGCCGGAGCGGCAGCCACGCAGACGAACACAATCGACGCGATCAATTTCTTCATTATCCGCCCCTCGGCTCCCCGGCATTTTGGCCAGCGCGCGGGTTGTGCCGCAGGCGGAATGCGCCAGCAAGTGCAGGCTTCAGCAATCGGGCCATATCGGCTGCCGCCGGCGATAAGTGTGTCCGGCATCGCACACTTTAGTCGCCTCGATAGCGAAATTGGATCGTGTACGAACGATATTGGAGTGTTGCGATTTTAGGCCTGGGCGGCCTGGCTCACGTCGCCGTGGCAGTTCTTGTAGCGCTTGCCGGAGCCGCACGGGCAGGGGGCGTTGCGGGGCGTTGCGGCCCATGCGCCGGGGGCCTGGCCCTGGGCCGGCGCCTCTTGCGGCCGAGCGGCTTGCGCCGGCGCAGCGACCGGACGCGAGGCTACCTGTGCCGGCGCGCGCGCGGGGCCGGTATCGGCGCTCGGGGGCTGTTCCATCACGAACTGGCCGCGCATCAGCAGGCGCGTGACGTCCGAGCGAAGGTCGCTCAGCAGGCGCTCGAACAGCGTGAAGGCTTCGTTCTTGTATTCGTTCAGCGGGTCGCGCTGCGCGTAGCCGCGCAGGTGGATGACCGAGCGGAGCTGATCGAGATGCCAGAGGTGCTCGCGCCAGCGTGTGTCGACGGCCTGCAGCAGGACCTGCTTCTCGATAAAGCGCATGCGGTCCTCGCCGACCATGCCGGTCTTCTGCGTATAGTACTCGCTCGCGGCGGCGTTGAGTTTCTCGGCAACTTCCTTGCCCTCGACGCCCTCCTCGTTCGCCCACGTGCGCACGGGAGCGGGGAAGCCCAGGACGTCAGCGACTTCCTCTTCCAGTTCGGTGATGTTCCACTGTTCCTGATAGGCCTTCTCCGGCATGTGGCGCTTGCACATGTCGTTGATCAGCTCGGTGCGCATTTCCGTCGTGGTCTCATTGACACTGCTGGCGCGCATGAACTCGATGCGCTGCTCAAACACGGCCTTGCGCTGGTCGTTCGTGACGTCGTCGAACTTGAGGAGGTTCTTGCGGATCTCGAAGTTGCGCTGTTCAACGCGCTTCTGTGACGTCTCGAGCGCCTTGTTCATCCACTTGTGGGTGATGGCCTCGTCTTCCTTGATGCCGAGGCCGCGCATGATGGCGTCGAGGCGTTCGGCTGCGAAGATGCGCAGGAGGTCGTCCTCGAGGCAGATATAGAATTTCGAGCGGCCGGGGTCGCCCTGGCGGCCGGTACGGCCACGCAGCTGGTTGTCGATCCGGCGGCTTTCGTGACGCTCGGTCGCCAGCACGTAGAGGCCGCCTGCAGCGAGCGCCTCGGCCTTCTTCGCGGCAACGTCTGCCTCGATGCTCGCGCGGAGTTCCTTCAGTTCATCCTCGGTGAGTTCGCGCCCGAGTTCCTTCGCGCGGGCCTCGCCCTCGTCGGTGACGCGCATCTCTATGTTGCCGCCGAGCTGGATGTCGGTGCCGCGGCCGGCCATGTTGGTGGCGACGGTGACGGAGCCCGGCACGCCCGCTTGCGCGATGATGAAGGCTTCGCGTTCGTGGTGGCGGGCGTTCAGCACCTGGTGCGGGATGCGCTCGGCCGACAAGAGGTTGGAGAGGATTTCGGATTTCTCGATCGACACAGTGCCGACCAGCACCGGCTGCTTGCGGCGCGCGCAGTCGCGGATGTCGGCGATGATCGCCTTGTATTTCTCTTTCGCCGTCCGGTAGACGACGTCGTCCTCGTCGATCCGCTTGACCGGCTTGTTGGTCGGGATCTCGGTGACTTCAAGCTTGTAGATGTCGGAGAATTCGGCCGCCTCGGTCGAGGCCGTGCCTGTCA
>CAIMMO010000207.1 GCA_903842595.1 uncultured Alphaproteobacteria bacterium | reverse complement strand
GGGACCGGAGCGGGATCCAGGGTGGCATTCGCCTCTTGTTTTGTAGATCGGGCGATCGGCCGGGCTGGGTGGTCCTGGGCCCCGCTACGCTGGCGGGACGAGCCTCCTGAGGCCTCTAACCCTTGGAGCTAGCGCCCCACGGGGTTGAGGATCATCACGCGCGCCTGGCGCGGTATGCCGAGTTCGGCGAATGACCAGGTCATGCGGCGTCCTTCGGGGACAAGCGCCTTGCAGTTGTCCTGACGCTCGCGGCGGAAGCCGACGTCGAATTCGTCGTCACCACGGTCGCGGACGACGAAGTCAAAGTCGCCCTTCTCCGTGCAACCATTTGAGCGCGCGGTGATGGTGATTTCCGGATCGCGGCCGCTGACCTCGGCGCCATAGAGATAGCCAAAGTCGCCGTGTGCGCCCCAGTTGGATTCACGGACGTCCGCGTCGACGATGACGCAGCCTGAGAGAATCGCGGCGGCGACGGCCGATGCTGCGATGTAGGTGAGTCTGCGCATGTCTTGCCCCTCTTGATCTGTCCTGCGATCATTATCGATATTCGATATGAACCTGGGATGAACAGTGCGTTGCCGGAACCCGGAAATTGTCGTCTGTGCACGGACGGTTGTTGGCGGGGGGCGCTTCGGCCCCAGCACGTCGTTGCAGAGCCCGCTAAGGGCCACGAAAGGCGCGTCACTTCGGCGCAAACGCCACTACGCCCCGAAACTAACAACGATGATGTGGTGAATACTTTCCACGCGAGCAAATGAATCCTTGACCGGTCGGCCAAGCGTTGATGAAAGACGGTTCCTCGGCCCGTCCCCCAACCCTGGGCCAGGGATGGAACGGGGCGCCGGGCAACCGGCGCCCCCGACTACTCCGGATGGCAAGGCCCGTCCCTTAACCAGCCAAGCGACCGGGAGTTACCGCGCCCAGTGACTGGCGCTCATTCCCCAAATTGAGGGTACAGCCCCGTAGCGACCGCCTTCTAGATGATTTCGAACTGGTCCGGCCGGTATCCGGGATCCGGATACCGCGGGTTCATCGCCTCCAGCTCAGACCGTATTAATCTCGCAACTACGGCGTCGCGACGGGAGCGGCTGTCGGCTGGAACGATATACCAGGGGGCATGAGTGGTCGAGCAGCGCTGGATCGCGGTTTCGTAGGCGACCTGATAGTCATCCCAGAGCTTACGGTCTTCCAGGTCTCCCGGGTTGAACTTCCAGCGTTTTTCTGGAACCTCAAGTCGTTCCCGCAGGCGCGTACCCTGCTCTTCCTTCGAGATGTGGAGCATCAGCTTCAGCACGCGCGTACCGTTCTCGGCCAGCAGCTTCTCGAAGGCATTGATCTGCTCGTAGCGTTGCTCGACCATCTTGGGCGGCGCGAGATTTCGCACCTTCACCACGAGAACATCCTCGTAGTGCGAACGATTGAAAACGTTGATGTAGCCGCGCTTGGGCGTGCGCAGGTGCAGGCGCCAGAGATAGTCATGGGCTAGTTCCTCTTCGGTCGGTTTGACGAAGCCGAAGACGTTGACGCCGAGCGGACTGGTGTAGCGGAATGCTTCCTTGGTTGCGCCATCCTTGCCCGCCGTGTCGATGCCCTGCATCACCACCAGCAGCGCCCCGCCCTTGCACGCGAACAGCGTATCCTGCAGCACGTTGATGGCGAGCGCGTCTTCGTCGAGTGAAGCTTTCGCATCCTTCTTGGACTCGAAGAGTTCGTCACCGCGCGTGCTCCGATCCTTGAGCGAGAAGGATTTGCGCGTCTTCGGATCGACGAGGGTCGCGGCGCGAATGGCTTCGGTCTCGGAGTGCTTTGTCATCCGCTGACTATCACGCCGGAAGCCGGTGTCAGCAATGTGCGCACGGCCAATTCAACCTGGCGGCGAATTCGACTATTGCGGCTGCACAGTGAGATGCCAACGCTTGGATCGAAACGAAAGGGCGGCCAGTTGCCTGGCCGCCCCTTCTCGAGTTCGTTGAAAGGTGGGTCGCCTTACGACGAGTAGAATTCGACCACCAGGTTCGGCTCCATGCGGGCCGCATAGGGGATGTCGGACAGGGCCGGCATGCGGATGAACTTGGCCGTACCAGCCTTCTGGTCGACTTCCACATATTCGGGAACTTCGCGCTCGCCCGAGCTCATGGCTTCGATCACAAGAGCCATGTTGCGCGAACGCTCACGCACCTGAATGACATCGCCCGGCTTCACGAGCATCGAGGCGATGTTCGCCTTCTTGCCGTTAAGTGTGACGTGGCCGTGGTTCACGAACTGGCGCGCTGCGAAGATCGTGGGAACGAATTTCGAGCGGTAGACGACCGTGTCGAGGCGCGACTCGAGCAGGCCGACGAGCAGTTCGGCGGTGTTTCCGGTCCGGCGGGCGGCTTCTTCGTAAGTCTTGCGGAACTGTTTTTCCGTAATGTCGCCGTAGAAGCCTTTGAGCTTCTGCTTGGCCATCAGCTGGATGCCGAAGTCCGACGGCTTGTTCGAACGGCGGGCGCCGTGCTGGCCGGGGCGGGACTGGCGTTTGTTGATCGGAGACTTGGGACGACCCCAGACGTTTTCACCAACGCGGCGGTCGAGCTTGTATTTGGCGTTCTGGCGCCTGGACATGGTAACCTCAATTTCGGCGCGCTCCGGCGGGGCCACTCTGGCTCCCACGATTGCAACGGCGGCGGCGCACCAATCCGTAATGACCGGCCCTCGCGG
>CAIMMO010000206.1 GCA_903842595.1 uncultured Alphaproteobacteria bacterium | reverse complement strand
TTGATGGCCTTGGCGCTCGCGGCCAAGAGCAACGTTTCGGGGTCTGGCCTCGGTATGCCCTGGACGGACTTCTTGGCTCAGAACGGCTCCCACGACTATAGCCCTCACTCTTCCGAAGTGACCTTACAGCGTTTCCGTAAGGACTATCTGGTCGTCCATGAAGCTGTAGAGTATCTCATCGCGGCGCATGTCCGATGTGGCACCGGCTCCGGTAGTGAATCGGCCCGCATCTACGTAGCCCAGCCTTCTCGTCCCGGCCAGCCCGTGGTCGTTGGTCACGTCGGTAGCCATCTCCCGATCCACGCCCGCAGCCACTAAGTCCTTTCCCATGCGCATCACCACGCCCCGGCCTCCGCAGCCCGTCATCAACCGTCCTGGCGCCCCGCTGCCTACGGTTCCGGGCATCGACAACAATTTCAGCTGAGGGCTCTCCTCGCTGCTAACCTACGCAAATAGAAAGGAGCAACATATGTACACCGACCCTAAGAGCGACCGCGATAATCACTCGAACCAGTGCAATCCGAATAACGACGAGTACTGGCATTGCCGCGAGTAATCCGCGCTCAAGTCGTCCACGAAGGGGATCTCTAAGAGATCCCTTTTTTCTTTCCCACCCGGGCAACCCCTCATTCCACTCATAGGCTTACAATCCCAGGTGTTTATTCCCATCCGCCGCGCCGAGCAGGGTGGGGTGATGCTGGAACGATAATAGGTACCCGCGGCTGGCGGTTGGCGGTTGGCGGTTAGGCCGCGCTCACTTCCCGGCCTTCTTCGCCGCTATCTTAGCCTCGATATCCTTCTCGATCTCTGATGCGCGTTTCTGGGCGAGGAGGATTTGATCAGGTGATAGATTCTTTTCTAGGCTGGTGAGTTTCTCGCGAGCCGCTTCTTCGCTCATCACGGCAAGCTTGTAATAAGGCCATCAGCTTGGCGAGCCCGCGCGCGACCGCCTCGGTGAGCCGCCAGGCGCCCACCGTCCCGATCCGGTCGCCCTCGACCCGTCGCACCCGCTCGATGCGCGCCCGGTAGCGCTCGGCCCAGGCCGCATCGCCCCAGGCGGTGAGCAGTGCCACGCGACGCGTGATCAGCTCGTCGAGGTCGGACTCCGAGCGCACCCGACCGACCGGACGGCGCAGCTCGATCACGCGGGCGTTCTGCGGGCGCACGGCGCGCCGCACCGCCTCCGGGTCGTGCGCGAGCCGGCGGCCCCAGAGGAAGGCCTCGAGGTTGCGCGGCACCGACACCCCGTTGAGCTCGATCGCCCGCTCCATCGCCACCCGCGTGAGCGGCAGCCAGCCCTTCTGCCATGCGTAGCCCAGCAGCAGCGGGTTGGTGTAGATCGCGTCGCCCAGCAGCGCGGTGGCCACGTCGTTCGCATCGACGAAGTCGACGTCCTCGTCGCCCGCGGCCTCCAGCACGTTGCGCCGCAGCGCGTCGGCCGGCAGCGACCAGTCGGGGTCGCGCAGGAAGTCGGAGGTCGGCGCGACGTTGCCGTTGATGACCGCGCGCGTGACGCGCGGCCGCATCTTGGCGAGCGCCTCGTTGCCGGCCGCGACCACCAGGTCGCAGCCGATCACCAGGCTCGCGTCGCCGGTGCCGATGCGTGCGGCATGCAGGTCCTCGGGCTGGGTCGCGATGCAAACATGCGACATCACCGGACCGCCCTTCTGCGCCAGGCCGCTCATGTCCAGCACCAGCGCGCCCTTGCCCTCGACGTGGGCGGCGACCGCCAGGATCTGGCCGACCGTGACCACGCCGG
>CAIMMO010000205.1 GCA_903842595.1 uncultured Alphaproteobacteria bacterium | reverse complement strand
GCGGTCGAGAAGACTCGAACTTCCACGCCTTGCGGCGCTACCACCTCAAGGTAGTGCGTCTACCAATTCCGCCACGACCGCACGCCGGGCAAGGGCGCCGTATATGACGGGTTTGGCGGCTTGTGAAGCACAATTGTCGTGACGAGCATCCGCGCCTAATTGGCAGCGAAAACAGGGCCTATTGCTCGGTCGCACGATAGTCGGCGACCTCGGCCGGGCCGGTGATGTGCACCGAAATCTTGTCGTTTTCGATCACCAGGTCGCCTCGGGCGATCGGATGATTGTTGGCCAGGATCCACACCCTGTCGTCTTCTTTCGTGTCGAGCTGGATGACTGCGCCCCGACCCATCCGCAGCACTTGCTGCATAGGCATCAGCGCCCGCCCCAGAAGGACAGTGATCTCGACCCCGACCTGGTCCAGTTGAGACTTCAACGCGATGCTCCGATATACAGCTCCAACGTTCTCCTTTCGGGTTGCGGACAGGTTAATGACCACAGGATGGGCCATTTCAGAGGGGTTTGTGCCTTACCCCGACGCTGTCGCTGCGATGGAATCGCGCGCCGCAGCCATTGCGGCCGGCGAAGCGGATGAACTAATCTGGCTGCTGGAGCACCGGCCACTCTACACGCGGGGGGCCAGCGCGAAGGACGGCGACCTCAAGGAGCCCGGCCGCTTCCCTGTCTTCGACAGCCAGCGCGGCGGCCAGTTCACCTATCACGGCCCCGGCCAGCGCGTGGCCTATGTGATGCTCGACCTCACGAAACGTGGGCGGGACGTGAAGCAGTTCGTCTGTTCGCTCGAAGACTGGATTATCGAAACGCTTGCCACCTTCAACGTGAAGGGCGAGCGCCGCAAAGGCCGCGTCGGCGTCTGGGTCGACCGCACGCGCCCCGGAGGCCAGTTACGCGAAGACAAGATCGCCGCCATCGGCGTCCGCCTGAAGCGCTGGGTCAGCTATCACGGCATCAGCCTGAACGTTGAACCCGACCTCTCCCACTTCGGCGGCATCACGCCGTGTGGTGTGACCGACCCCGGCCTCGGTGTGACGTCGCTCGCCGACCTCGGCCAGCTGATCCCGATGCACGACGTGGACGTCGCGCTGAAAGCGGCGTTCGAACAGGTGTTCCAGCAGGTTGCGCGGGTCGACCCACCGCATCGGTGAGGAATGGAGCTAGAACTCTGAGTATCTTCGCTGCGGTGATCGCACTTTTCGTGCGGACATGCAGGGCCCATCCGGTTCTAGGTCCGGGTGGCGGCAGGTTTCGGGAGGAGGCCTTCGCGCTGAGCGCGCTTGCGCGCCAGTTTCCGCGCCCGCCGTACGGACTCGGCCTTCCGACGCGCCTTGGCTTCAGAGGGCTTCTCGTAAGCAGTGCGTGCCTTCATTTCCCTGAAGACGCCCTCGCGTTGCATCTTCTTCTTGAGCGCCTTCAACGCCTGATCGACGTTGTTGTCACGGACCACGATAACTACGATTTAAAACTCTCCATCGCTGCTCCGACTATGGTTTTGGTACGCCGGATATGAGTCTCCGTTACCACGGAACCTTCGTGCTGCCCACGAATCTCTCACGCCGGCGGCCGGCGGGCGCGGAGTTGCAGGGTCGGACAAGCTTACAAGCTCGTGATCGCAACGGGAAGCCTACAAAAGCTTGCCCTGCGGGATGGCGGGGTCGCGTCCCCTTTCCGTGACCAAGCGGCCGAAAACTGCTTCTGGCGAATGGCAGCTGCGCGCTGTCTCCGCGACAGCTGCTGCTACCCCCCACTCAGCGGCGGCAGCAGCGCGATCTCATCACCCGCCGACACGGGCGTCCCCGCCTCGTCCGTCACCATCTCCTGGTTCACCGCGATCCGCACCGTCTTCGCGCGCAGCATCTCTGCAAGATCGGGATTCAACTCAACCAGCCGCGCCCGCAGGCCAGCCGCAGTTGCGACCCCATCAGGCAACGCAATCGACGATGCGCCAAACGCATCCTTCAACCGTCCGAGCAGGAGGACCGTTCCCGCCATCAGCCGCCCGTATGCGACATGGTGCGCGGGCTCGCCGGCGTCGCCAGCCGCGCCGCATCGAAATCATGCCCCTTCGGCTTGCGCTCGATTCCACCAAGAATAGCCACACGCAGCGCCGCGCCCGTCGGATCGGAGCGCAGCGCTTCGCGCAGGTCCGCCCCCTCTTCACGACCAAGGCATGTGAACAGACGTCCCGTGCACGTCACGCGCACGCGGTTGCAGCTCTCACAAAAATTGTGGCTCAGCGGCGTGATGAAGCCGAGCCGTCCGCCCGTCTCCTCCACCTTCACATACCGCGCCGGTCCGCCCGTGGTGTAATTGAGATCGATGAGCGTGAACTGCTCCACGAGATCCGAGCGTACCTTGTTCAGCGGCAGATAATCCTCGACGCGGTCCGTCTCCGCCTCGCCCATCGGCATCGTCTCGATCAGCGTGATGTCCGCTCCGCGGCCATGGGCAAAGCGGATCAGGTCCGGTATCTCCATCTCATTTAAGCCCGCCAGTGCAACCGTGTTGATCTTCACCTTGATGCCAGCTGCGATCGCCGTATCGATCCCGCGCAGCACGTCTTCCAGCATGTCGCGCCGCGCGATCGTCTCGAACAGTTTCCGGTTCAGCGTATCCAGTGAAACATTGACCCGCCTTACGCCGATCGCCGACAGTTCCCCGGCATACTTCGACAGCAGCGTGCCGTTGGTCGTCAGCGTCAGCTCGTTCAGCCCGTTGCCCAGATGCCGCGAGAACCGCGCCATCAGCTCCATCACGTCCTTCCGCACCAGCGGCTCGCCGCCGGTGATCCGCAGCTTGTCGACGCCGAACGACGCGAACGCCGTCACCAGCTCATCCAGCTCCTCGAATGACAGCACATCCTTGCGCGGCAGAAAGGTCATCCGCTCCGGCATGCAGTAGGTGCAGCGGAGATCGCAGCGGTCGGTGATCGACAGCCGCAGATAACTTACGCGCCGGCCGAACGAATCCACCAGTGCGCCCTGCCCGGCCGCCAGGGCCGCAGGCAAGGCCTCCGAAGCGGGCCGCGCCGCCGGTTTTGCATTGATCAGCGTGTAAGCCATGGGGGGGCAGAATACCGTTATAGTTGGCCAAGTCGAGCGGCCGGACGGCTGATCTCGGGATTCACCCCATCGTGCGCGCCCAGGCCTTCATTGCGCAGCCTCGGTATCCAAAGCGCGCTGAACTGCGCGATAGAAGTCGTTCCGCGCCTCCCACTCGCCATCCACATTTCCATCAGCGCTAGTCCAGTTGCTGTTGGACGCGATGACAAGTTGGCGAGCAGGATCAATAAAGATGCCCTGGCCGAAGATTCCATCGGCCTGAAACGAGCCATCGTCCCAAGTCCACCACTGATAGCCATAGCCAAGACCCCGTGTCCCCGTGGGGGCCTGTTTGCGCGTCGCATCCTTCAACCACCCCTCGGGAAGGACAGGCGCCCCGCCCGCAACGCCCCCTTCCATTATGAACTGACCAAACCGCGCAAAGTCACGGGTTGAGGCCTGGATGCAGCAACCGGTCATCTCGAGCCCGGTCGTACCGAGCAGCCAGGTCGCGTCCTGCTCCATTCCATACGGCGCCCAGATCCGTTCCGAGAGGTATTGAGCGGGCGACTTGTCCGTCGCGCGGGCGACAAGGACGCCGACCAGATTGGTTTCACCGGTCGAGTAGTTCCATACGGTCCCCGGCGGATGGGCGCGCTTCAGCGTCCGCATATAGCTGACGGTTGTGTCCATGCCAGCCTCGGGCACGTGCAGATCGTAGAGCGCCACGTCCGACTTCGGGTCGCTGTAGTCTTCTTTCCAACCCACGCCGGACGTCATCGTCAGGATCTGCTTCACGCTCACGCCGTCATAGGCCGACCCCTTCAGCTCAGGCAGGTATGTTGTGACCGGATCTTCCAGCCCACGGATGTGCCCGTCCCGAACAGCGGCGCCGACGAGTGTCGACGTCATCGACTTTGCGACCGAGAAGCTCGTCCACCGCCCAGTCGGCTTGAAGTCGAGGCCGTAGCGTTCCAACCGCACCTTGCCCTTGTGCAGAATGACAAGCCCGGCCGTCTTCTGGCTTCCCATGTAGGCATCAAGAGCGATGCCGGGATCAAGCTGCGCACCGGCCTCAAGCGCATGCACAGTCGTCCCTGCCTTGATGGGGCTCGAGGAAACGATGAAGGGAATCTGGTCCATCATTCGGAACGTGGCGCTTCGCTGCCCTTGGCTCCAGAACAGGACATCGCGCCCTGCAGGCGGATTGGCCACCAGCGCGCGCCAATCCGGCCCGATAAGAAACCAGCCCGCGCCAATCGCGGCGGCCAGGAGGCCAAGCGACAGCAGAATGACCTTCGACCTGGCTGACTTCAGCATCCGCTATCTCCCCCGCATCACTTTCCCAGAACGCCCAATGGGCGCGCGTCAACCCATTGGATACCTGATCTCCTTCGACACCGCGTCGATTTTCTTCAATAGCTCGGCATCCAGCGTTACATCCGCCGCCGCGAAGATATCCGGCAGCTGGTCCTCATGCGTCACACCGACAATCGTCGACGCCACAAAGTCATGCTGCTTCGACCACGCCGTCGCCAGCGTCGTCACCGACATGCCCGCCTCTTGCGCCAGCCCGATCCAGCGCTCGGTGGAGGCCAGCGTCTTCTCATTCACAAACCGCCGCGCCATCGGCGCCTGCCGAGCGTCCATATCCTTGTACTTTGTGAAGCGTGCACCCTCGGGCCATGCGCCGCCCTGATACTTCCCCGTCAGCACGCCGCCGCCCAGGGGCGAATACGGAATGAGGCTCACGCCCTCCTTCCGGCACACCTGCGCGAGCTCGTCCTCGAAGCGGCGATTGTTCAGGCTGAAATTGTTCTGGATCGACTCGTGCCGGGCAATGCCCAGCCTCGTAGACGTCGCCAGCGACTTCATCAGCCCCCAGCTCGTCTCGTTCGAACAGCCGATCACGCGCACCTTGCCCGCCGTCACCAGATCGTCGAGCGCCGCCATATGCTCGTCATACGCCACGCCATGATCCGGCCAGTGCGTCTGGTAGAGATCGACATAGTCCGTCTGCAACCGCTTCAGGCTCGCCTCAATCGCGCGCACCACGTTGTGCCGGTCCAGCGCCGTCATGCCTTCTCGCTGCGCCGACTTGATCCAGCCATGGCTCGGACCAGAAACCTTCGTCGCGATCAGCACGGCGTCGCGCGGCTTGGTCTTGATCCAGCGCCCGACAATCTCCTCCGTCCGCCCCGCATACTTGGCGTCCGGCGGCACCGGATAGTTCTCGGCCGTGTCGTAGAAGGTGATCCCCGCCTCGAAAGACTTGTCGAGAACGCGATGCGACATCGCCTCATCGGCCTGGTTGCCGAACGTCATAGTCCCCATGCAGATGTCGGACACGTAAATCGGGCTACGGCCCAGGCGGCGGCTTTTCATGGAATCGTCCCTGTGTTGCCCGCTAGAGATAGCGATGTGAGCAAGCGCTCATAAGGCCTCAACTCTCCAGCAATCGCGGCATCAGCTCAACCATGTTGCACGGCATGTGGCGACTATCGAGTTGCCAGCGGATGAGCTTGTCCCAGCCATCCTTCACCGCGCCGTTAGATCCCGGCAGGCAGAAGATGAACGTCGCATTGGCCACGCCAGCGCAGGCGCGCGACTGCAGTGTCGATGTACCGACCGACTGGAACGACACCAGGTGCCAGACGACATTGAACCCTTCGATCTCCTTGTCGAACAGCGGCCGCACAGCCTCCGGCGTTACATCACGTCCGGTGAGGCCTGTACCGCCAGTCGTCACAACGGCGTCGATCGCCGGATCGGCAATCCACTTGCGCATCACGGCGCGGATGGCGTTCACCTCGTCTGGCACGATGGCCTTGTCCGCCACCTCATGGCCGGCCTCCTTCACGCGATCCGTCAGCAGGTGGCCCGACGTATCCGTCTCGTCCGTGCGCGTGTCCGAGATCGTCATCACGCAGATGCGCAGCGGCTTGAACGGCATCGTGTCGACCATCTTCCCCCCCGGAGCGGTCAGCGGCGGATAGGCAGGTCCGGTCATGGTTTACTCCGTCTTCCAGCGCGCATGCGCTTCCCGATCATCGCTGCGCGGCTCGATCCACTCCGCCCCGTCCGGACGCACTTCGCGCTTCCAGAACGGCGCCTCCGTCTTGAGGCGATCCATCAGATAGTCAACCGCCTGCAGCGCCTCGCGCCTGTGCTTCGACAGCGCCGCCACCAGCACGATCGCCTCGCCCGGCGCCATGCGCCCGTGGCGATGGATCACCAGCGTGTCGATCACCTCGAACCGCCCCCGCGCATCCGCCTCGATCTTCGCGATCTGCTTCTCCGTGAAGCCGGGATACGCCTCCAGCTCCAGCGCGGTGACCACGTCACCATGCGCGCTGTTGCGCACAGACCCCACAAACGACGCCAACGCCCCCGCCTCGCCACGGCCCTCCGCGAAGGCCGCAGTCTCGGCGTGGGGATCGAACGGTTCGGCCTGGACGCGGATCATAGGCCGACCCTACCGTCCCAGCGACCTCTTGTGAACGTTTACCGCGCGCAGCATTTCGGTAGGCTACCGTAACAGCCGGAGCTAGCCATGCCCTACGTCTACCTCGCCATATCGATCGTCGCCGAAGTCATCGGCACGTCCGCGCTGAAGGCGTCGGACGGGTTCACGAAACTGTGGCCGTCTGTCGTTGTCGTGATCGGCTACGGCGTGGCCTTCCACTTCCTGGCGCTGACCCTCAAGACCATCCCCATCGGCGTCGCCTACGCCATCTGGGCCGGCGCGGGCATCTCGCTGGTCGCCATCGTCGGCTGGATCCTGTTCGGGCAGAAGCTGGATGCGGCCGCCATCATCGGCATGGGGCTCATCATCACGGGCGTTGTCGTGATGCAGGCCTTCTCCAAATCAACCGGCCACTAGACAAGCCGCATAATCGCGGCCGCGTGCGGTTCCATCATCAACCTGCCGCCCGCGAACACAGCATCAGCCGCCCACAGCACCTCCGGCTTGCTTTCCAATGCGATCTCCGCCCGTAACGTTGCGAAGTTGAACGCACAGCGGATCGTCTGCTGCTCGCTGATCCGGTCGAACACCAGCAACCCGTCCTTCGCCTCCACCACCTTGAAGGCGCCTGCGCTCAAAGCGCCACTCGTCTTGCGCAAGTCGATCAATCTGCGCGTCGTGTGCAGCATGGACTCCGTCAGCTTCTCCTGCTTCTCCGCCGCAAGAACACGCTGCCGCACATCCACTGGCAGCCACGGCTCCTTCGCCTTGGTGAAGCCCGCCATAACCTCGTCCTTCCACGGCATCGGCGTACGGCAACCATCGCGCCCCTTCGTGGCCGGCCATCCCGCAATGCCCCACGGGTCTTGCAGCTTCTCGAACGAGACGTCGCCCTCAGGCAGGCCCAGCTCTTCGCCCTGATAGAGGAAGATCGTTCCGCGAAGGGTCAACAGCAGGGCCATCAACAGAGGCGCTGCCCGAGGCGGCGTGGCCCCGATCGTCTCGCCCCATCTGGTCGCAACGCGCGTAACATCGTGATTTGAGAATGCCCAGCTCGGCCAGCCATCGTCCAGCCCCTCGCCCCATTGCGAGAGAATACTCGCCATCTTCTCCACGCCCGGCCACGCGCCGAGAAAGTCGAATGCATAGGCTGTATGCAGCCGCCTCTGGCCGCGCGTATAGTCCGCCATCAGCGCGTAGGAGCCAGGCGCCAGCTCGCCCACCGTCATGTTGTCGCCGTGTCCATCCACCACCTCGCGGATCTTGGCGACGAAGGCGAGCGTTTCAGGCTGATTCGAGTTGAACTGGTGCACCTGCATGTTGCGAGGGAGGGCAGGCGCCGGATCACTCGATGGCGGATTGTCCCGCAGCTGCGCGTCATGGACGTAGTAGTTCGCAACATCGAGCCTGAAGCCATCGACGCCCAGTCGCAACCAGAATCGCGCCACATCTGTGATCGCCGCGGGCACGTCAGGATTGTGGTAATTCAGCTGCGGCTGCGTCGACAGGAAGTTGTGCAGGAAGTACTGCCTCCGCCGAGGTTCCCACGTCCACGTCGGCCCGCCGAACCACGCCTGCCAGTTATTCGGCGGCGCGCCGTCGGGCTTGGGGTCGGCCCACACATACCAGTCGGCCTTCGGGTTGGTGCGATCCTGCCGGCTCTCCTGGAACCACACATGATCCGACGATGTGTGCGACCACACCTGATCGATGATCACCTTCAGCTTGCGGGCGTGCGCCGCCTTAAGCAACGCCTTGAAGTCGTCCAGCGTCCCGAACAGCGGATCGATCTCGCGATAGTCGGACACGTCATAACCGAAGTCCCGCATCGGGCTCTTGAAGAATGGCGACAACCACACGCCATCGACACCCAGCGACTTCACATGATCCAGTTTCGCTGCGACGCCCTTGAGGTCGCCAACACCATCACCATTCGCATCCATGAACGAGCGCGGATAGATCTGGTAGAGCACCGCGCCCCGCCACCAGCGTCCCGTGTCATTTCCCGTCACGCGTGATCTCCCTGCAGCCTGGGCATGCCCATTGCTTTTCCCCCATCAAGCGAAGCGGCCACAAGGGCGTTTACCAACCTTTGTCGTGCGAATCGCAAATTCGAGCGGATCAGAATGATGCACACGCCCTCTTCCACGGCTTTCGGCGCACCCGCCGCCGTCCGCTCCCGTGTCGACTGGGTCGATTACGCCAAGGGCATCTGCATCCTCCTCGTGGTGATGTTCCATACAGTTAACCACTACGAGGCCGTCGTCGGCGACGAAGGCTGGATGCGCTGGATCGTCGATTTCTCGAAACCGTTCCGCATGCCCGACTTCTTCCTGATCTCCGGACTGTTCCTCTCGCGCACCATAAGCGCAAACCTCGCAACGTATCTCGACAAGAAGGTTTTGCACTTCGCGTACTTCTACCTTCTCTGGCTGGGCCTCACCCTGTTCCTGACGGACAACGCCACGCTGCGTTCAAACCCGGTGGAGTTTGCGAGACTTTATCTCTGGAACATCGTGCAGCCGACGGGCGTCCTGTGGTTCGTCCATATGCTGGCAGTATTCTACATCATCACGCGCGCCGTGCGCCGCGCCCCGCAATGGGCGGTGTTCGCTGTCGCCGCCGCCCTGCACGTCGCCCATCAGGCGCAGTGGATCGACACGCCAAGTTACGCGATCAACCGCGCGATGGACTACTACGTGTTTTTCTTCATCGGGTATGCCGCGCACAAGGCTGTTTTCAATATTGCCGATGGCGTTGCCACCCGTCCCTGGGCGGCAGGCCTCACGCTTGTCTCTTGGGCAATCGGTCAGTACGCTCTCACGCGGGATCCATCGCTGCAGCTGATCCCGGGCGTGCCGCTGCTGATGGGCGTGGCTGGCGCCATCGCCATCTGCGAGATCGCCAAGCTGCTGTCGATGACGCGCTGGGCGGGCTTCCTTCGCTATTGCGGGCAGAATTCGATCGTCATCTACCTCACCTTCTTCTTCCCGATGACCGCGCTTGAACGCACGCTGCCGCAGCTCTCCATGGTGCTCGACACAGGCTTTGCCTGCCTGATCATCCTTGTCATCTCAACGGCGCTGCCGCTGCTCTTCCACCGCGCCATAAAAGGCACGCCTCTGATTGCCCTTTATGTCAGGCCGAAGATGTTCCGTTTCGGTAGCGGGAAGGAAAAGCTGGAGCCGGCTGCCGCCTGAAGCTCAGATTTCCGAGATGTCACGATCCTGACTCTTGAACGCTGGCAGCTTCGCCTTTCGCCACAGACCCGGTGCGACAGCACCAGTTTTCAGTGTCAGCAATGCTGGACATCGACCTCGGAAAGATCGTCACCACGCTTGGCGAAAACACCATCACCGACGTCGGCGAGCCGCTCGGCCTCGATCGCGAACTTTCGGTCAAGGCCGCAGAATCGCTCGCCACGCACTTCCATGGCAGCAAGGACGAGGCGATCGCCGCCGCTGCAGAAGAGACCGGCATCGGCAAGGACGTACTCGAAGAGATGATCACCAAGCTTCTTGAGGAGGCGAGGGCTCAGGCGATGGGTGCGGTAAAAGATCAGGCCACCAACGTGGCCAAGGGCATGTTTGGCAAGTTCTTCGGAAGGTAGTGCGTCGGGCGCGATGACAAGCGGCCCGCCCCTTAGCCGAACGCCGCCGCATTGCGCGCCATGAGCGCGGACATCAATGTCCGCCTCGAAATTGCGCGCGCCATAGTCGATCGAGAAGCGGTCGAGCCGCGACAGCAGGTTCACGCCGACGATCATCGCAGGCTTGCGGCTGAGATCCCACACATCGAAAATCGAAGCGTCCGCGGCAACGCACCCGGCATCGTCGACGTGGAACGCTTTCAGGTTGACGCGCGGCATGGCGATGAACTGGCCCACCACCTTGTGCCCCGTAACGCCATACACGCGCACATTGTCCACGCGCTGCAGGCGGGGGTGATGTTTTCGCAACGCATCGCTGAGCGCCATGTCGGCGATGTAATTCTGCGCGCCCGTGTCGAGCAAAAGGCACGCATTCACATTCCCGACCTTGCCATCGATCTCGGCCAGCAGGCCTTTGCATACGCGCATGTTAGCGACCGCCCTGCGCGTACTGCGCCGCGTCGGCTCGACCCGGACCTGCTTCCGGCGAACGTTGACCATCAGCCTGCGTTCAGCAACCATGTCGGTGCCCAGGATGCCGTCGGCGCTCGAAAGGCCGGATTCCGGGAAGACGGCGATGCGCAGCTTCTCCTAGGTTACCACCCCACAATCCACCAGGTCGAGTCGCGCGACCGGCATGTCTGCCGAGCCTGTCGTCCCGACGACCGTGGCGATGCCGGTCGACGTAGTTCCGAGCCGCTCGCGAAGCGCGTTGGTGATCACCGTCGTCGTCGACCCCGTCGACCATGAACTGGAACGGGCCCTGCCCATTGATCATTACCTTCGCGGTCGGGCGGCCATACATGTCAACCCAAGCGTCGAGCAGGTCGTCGATCTCCACATCAGACGAAGGATCGAGGTATGCGCGCGAGACGGGCGGCTCGATTGTAACATCCTGCGGTTTCGCGAGGGCCGCACCTATTGCGCCGAGAGCCGGCAGGCCCAGTGCCGAGATCGCACCCAGCACGGATCGTCGCGAAACCTGCACTATGGGCGTCATCCCGACGTCGCTTTTGACGGCGAGCTTTATCTGCTTGAAGCATGATACTCGCGGCGTCCGGCGGCAAGACCGATGTGTCAGCCCCCGAAAGGGCCGCTAGATGCCCGGCAAGGCGCCCAGCAGCACCATTGCGATGCCAGCCGACGCCGCTGTCCAGGCGATTGTACGAAGGAAGGGTACGCCGATCGCATAGAGCGGCAGGAAGGCTACGCGTCCCCAGAAATACAGCTGCGCCCCCATGGCAGCGATGTCGCCGTCCTGCGGGACCTGCGCCTCGACCAGAACTGCCGCCACGAACAACGGGAATGTCTCGATGAAATTCTTCCACGCCCGGTCAAGCCGCGCCCCGACCTTGCCGAGGGGTGCGCCAGGCTCGTCGCGTGCGCCCGCAGCCCAAGGCAGTCCACGCGCCAGCACGCTTGGGATCACAGCGGCCAGCAAGTAGACTATGCCGAGCAGCGCGCTCGCCCACAGCATGGTAATCTCGATTGAACCAGAATCCGGCATTCACGACTCCCCGAGGCTTACCGGGGAGGCTAGGCCTTGTTCCGCTCTTGTGAAACTCGCATGGGCCTGAGCGACGCGTAGCGGCGCATCGCCGCCCTACTTCGCGCGGGTGATCGACTTGATGCCGAGCGGCGGCAGTCCGGAGCGCTCGGAGATCGCCTTGTCCTGAGCCTCGATAGCGGCCCTGATCGCGCCATCCTTGTCATAGGGATCTTCCAGCACATCGGCCGGAACCTTACGGTTCGACTTCTGGCTGCCGTCCTCATAGACAACGTTGAAAAACACGAATTCGGCGCGAGCCGTCGGCTTCCTGGCCATGTGTCAGTCTCCGGGGCTCGGTTGGCGGCTGCGGCTGATCTGGGCCGGGCATCATAAATCGCAAGCTGTTGCGACTAGCTGCGGCGCGTCTAGTGCAGAAACAGCTGCTTTGAAAGGTCTTTTACGCCGCAGCGACCGACTGTTCGGACATCGCACAGCCTTCGACCAGTTCGGCCATCGCCGCTGCACGGGCGCCGACACCGCCGGTGATCACCGGGGCCGCCCGACCTTGCACGGCCGCAATGAAAGCCTCGTCCGCAGCTTTCAGCGGGTCCGGCAGGATCGCCGACACGTCGGCGCGGATCTCGAACGTCGTGGTGTTCTTCACTTCGCGGGTAACGAAGTCGATCTCGACCACACCCGAAGCGTACTCTATCTTCATCCAGCGCTCGCGCTTCTCGGCGCAACGCGACGCGGTGAGCCTTGCATGGCCCTGATTAGCAAAGTGCAGTTCGGCGACGGCATGGTCCATAAGGCGCGTATGCACCGAGTAACCCGCGCCGTCCGCGCCTTTCACTTCACTGCCAAATAGTTCAGCCGTGAGATCGAGGTCATGGATCATCAGGTCGAACACGACCGACACGTCTTCACAGCGCCCTTCCGGCGAAGCAGGACCGTTGCGAACTGCTTCGATACGCTTGGGACGTTCCCCCGTGGCGAACAGGCCCATCGCCTCGAACACCAGACGCTCCTGATGACCGACCGAGAGAACCAGATCACGCTCAAGCGCCAGCTTGGCCAGGGCGCGGGCTTCGACGCCTGTCAGCGCCAGAGGCTTCTCGACCAGCGCATGCTTGCCAGCTTCCAGCGCCTTGCGCGTTAAGGCGGCGTGCGACGAAGCGGGCGTCGCGATGACCAATGCATCGCACACATCGGCCAGAGATTCGAAGGAGGTGAACACGGCACCCTGGCCGACCTTCGCGACGACCTTGCCAGCCGCTTCCGCGTTGAGATCGAAGACGCCTACGAATTCCGCATGCCCGCTCGCGGCGAACTTCTGCGCGTGGTAGCCACCGAAAACACCTGCGCCGACTACACCAATCCGGACCCTGCCTTCATGGCGGCCAACGACAGTGGCCGTTCTGGCCGGGTTCTCAATACGCTTCAAAACGCTACCCTCCGACACACCCTTCGGTGTGAGGCGAGCAGATACGCGAATAACGCAGGCGCACAATGAGCCGGGGCATCAAGGTTGGTTACAGTATCTTTCAAAGCGTAAATGACCGAAAAGACTGGAAAAATCCGTGCAAAGGCGCAATGAGCGCGCTGCGACAAACTGGAGGCCGTGATGCCGTCTGTAACATCCCGTGAATGGCGCCTTCGGGCCCGCCCGGTCGGCGAGCCGAAACCCTCGGACTTTGAACTGGCTACGGTCGAATCAACCGAGCCCGGTCCGGGCCAGGTGCAGGTCCGCAACCTATGGATGACGGTCGACCCGTACATGCGCGGCCGCATGAATGACGCCAAGAGCTATGCCGCTCCCTTCGAGCTGGGGCAGGCCATGAACGGCGGCGCCATCGGCCAGGTGGTCGCCTCCCGTGATGATAGTTTCAAACCCGGTGACCTTGTGTCCTCCTTCGCCGGCTGGCGCGAGGCCTTCACCGCCCCGGCTGTCGCCGTGAACCTCGCCAAGCTGCCGAATCTCCAGCTGCCAAGCCAGGCCTATCTCGGTGTCGCCGGCATGCCCGGCCACACTGCCTGGTCTGGCCTGCTCAAGATCGGCGAGCCCAAGCCGGGCGAGACCGTCTTCGTGTCCGGCGCTGCGGGCGCCGTCGGCTCCCTCGTCGGCCAGATCGCCAAGATCAGGGGCTGCCACGTCGTCGGTTCGGCCGGCGGCAAGGACAAGTGCGACTACCTGAAATCGATCGGCTTCGACGAGGCGATCGACTACCGCGCCGCCGGCGACCTCCGCGGCCTGACGAAAGCGCTCCAGCATGCCGCACCAAAGGGCGTCGACGTCTATTTCGACAATGTCGGCGGCGACCACCTCACCGCCGCCATCGCCTGCGCCAACATGTATGCGCGCATGCCGATCTGCGGGATGATTTCGCTCTATAACGCCACCGGACCGGTCCCAGGCCCCAACAACATGACCAACCTCATCGGCCGCCGCATCAAGCTGCAGGGTTTTATCGTCTCCGACTATGCGGCCACCTATTCCGAATTCGTCCAGGAAATGGCCGGCTGGATCTCCTCGGGCAGCATCAAATACGAGGAAACCGTCATGACAGGCATCGAAAAGGCCCCCGAAGCCTTCCTCGCCCTGTTCAGCGGCGGAAACACGGGCAAGATGCTCGTGAAACTCGGCTAGATCGCCTATATAGCCCCCGAGAGCCCAGGGATTTGGACTTCGAGGGTTTCTCGCCAACCCTCGTGTGAATCGCCCCTGCCGCGCTGACCGCGGCAGCATGTTTGAAAGAAGACCAGCAATGGCCCGCCTGTTCGACAGCTATGTGATGGTGGACTGGAGCGCCGCTTCCAAACCCGCCACCGGCGCTGACTCCATCTGGATCGGCGCCTTGACGCCGGACTCGCGCCTGAAGCTGGCCTTCAAGGCTTCAAACCCTGCCACGCGCGCCAAGGCGATAGAGGAGCTGACCGACCTGCTCGGCCGCTGCCTCAAGCGCGGCGACCGCGTCCTCGTCGGCATGGACTTCCCGATGGGCTTCACCACCGGGACTGCCGCTGCGCTCAAGCTGAAAGGCGAAGCGCCCTGGCGCGCGACGCGCGATTTCCTGCTAAAGGAGATGAAGGACAAGCCCGACAACTCGAACAACCGTTTCGCTCTCGCGGCGCGGATGAACCGTCTCATCTCCGAAGGGCCGTTCCCGTTCTGGGGCTGCTCCAAGAAGGACGAGCTCACCACCCTCGCGATGAAGAAGACGCGCGAGCACGGGCCGAAAGACATCCCGGAGTTCCGCGTCACCGAAGATCACGTCGCCGAAACCCGCAAGCTGCGTCCGCAGCCGGTGTGGAAGATCGCCTATGCCGGCGCTGTCGGCGGCCAGACCCTCACCGGCCTGCCCGCGGTCGAGCGCCTGCGCACAAACTTCCCGGCGATGAAGATCTGGCCGTTCGAACTGCCGCTGGCCAGGCTCGACGAAGAGGCCCTTACCGGCACGCGCATCGTCGTCGCCGAGACCTATCCGCAGCTTGTGGCCAAGCAGATCGGCGCCAGCGAAATCCGCGACGAAGCCCAGGTCCGGACCATGGCGGAGTGGTTCGCCGAACGTGACGCGAACGGAAAGCTCAGCCAGATTTTCGCTACGGAAGCCAAGCTTACTGACGCCCAGAAGGACGCGGTGACGCGAGAGGAAGGCTGGATTCTGGGGATATAATCCGTCCTTCCGTTTACGTACGGTCTTGAAGAATCGTGATTATCGGCGCCCGATCAGGGGCCGCTGTGTCGCGGCTTCAAACCTGCGAGCGGGTCCATGAACAAGTCCGACCTCATCAAGCTGATCGCCGACGCCAACGGCATCAAGCTAACAGAAGCAACACGCCTGGTTGATGCCGTCTTCGACACGATCACGCTGCAGCTTAAGCGCGGCGAACAGGTCGCGATCTCCGGCTTCGGCACGTTCGTGACAAAAAATCGCGCCGCCCGCGACGGCCGCAACCCGGCTACCGGAATGACGATCAAGATCCCCGCGCGAACAGCGGCTGCGTTCAAGCCGGCTGCTGCGATGAAGGATCTGAAGTAGCGTTCAGTTTGCCGAACTGCGCGCGAGGTCGATCCATATTTTTGCGAGAACCGCGACGGCGGTGTTTCCCGCGATGGACAACCATGTCGCTTGTGCGGCGTCGATCTGATTCAACCTGAACTGGGCAATGCCGAGATTTAGTTGCCCCAACGCCATCTCAGTTGGCGTAAGCCGCTCCCGCAGCTGCACCAATGGAATACCGAGCCGGTAGAACTCGATCGCACGCCGATACTCCTTCGACGCGATGGCCGCCCGCGCCTCAAGCTCCGCAGGATCAATAGCGGCGGGCTGTCCCTCGGCGAGTCCAATCAGATATAGCTCGATTGCTCGCCCGTAATTGCCATGACCCGCGAATGCTTCCGCGACGAGAATCACGGCTTCGCCGCTGGTTTTCCGACTAGCCGCTTCCGCATAACGCTCCAGACCCCGATCTCGGTCGTACTCAGCCTGCCTGCGAACTGCATCGATCAGGGCGATGTTTTGACGAAACTCTTCGTCATCAGCGCTCAACAGAGCGAATGCCTGAGCCGCTTCGCCCGGAAGACCGCGCAGTCTTGCCTGCTCGCCCATGGCAAACGTCTCAGCAGGGGACAGCGTCACGCCTGCGGCTCGCAGGGTGCGGTAGACTTCCAGCAGCATCCGGCTGTCTTCGAAATCAGGGGTCAGTGTTGCTTGCAGGATCGCCTCCCTGGCGTCCCGTTCCTGCTGGGCGTTGAGAGGTGGAGTATCCTGTTGTGCTACAGCTGGCGCCGCCAACATCAGAATAATCGCCACGAGCATCGACGTTCGCATGCCGGCCTCCGACTTGGGAGATTCTAGCACAAGATCCGCGGACAGTCAGTGCACCACCACCGCCGCAACACCCTCTACCTCCGCGCGCCGTTCCGCATCGCGGCTCTTCAGCTCCAGAGCCAGCACCTGCCCGACGCCAGCCGCCACTGACGCCACACTGATGCCGATGAACACCCCCCAGACGCCAAGGCCCAGCCCGCCTGGAACACTCTCAGGACCGAAAGCCAGCCACACGCAAAGCGGAAGCATAACCACGATATAGCTCCCGACATGGATGAGCGTTGGCAGCCACACCACGCCCTGCGCGCGGAGGCCCATCGCGCCCACCACCTGCAGACCGTCGAACAGTGTCACCGCCGCCGCGAACGCCAGCATCAGCGCAAGCGTCGGCATCAGGCTTGTTGACTGCGCCCCGCCGCTTGCCTGTGCCTCTGGCCCGGTCAACAGCCAGTGCGCGACCACATCCTTGGACGCCACGAGGATCACCGCCAGCACCAGCCCCACCGCAATCGCCGCGACCACGCCAAGCCTCGACGCCTCGCGAACGCCCAGCCCGTCCTTGCGGCCAAAGCGCTCCGCGACGCGCACGCTCGTCGCCGTGCCCATGCCCATGTAGATCATGAAGATGACGCCCATCATCTGGACAGTGAGACCGTAGACCGTGCCAGCGTCGATCGACACAAGCGTCGCGATCACGAAGGTCAGGTTGAACGCGCCCCACTCGGCAGCGTTTGCGATTCCGGTGCCGATCCCGACCTTGTTCTGCCGGATGAACTCGCCCGGAGGTCCCTTCGGCGAAGGTTTGAAGGCGGGCGTCATCAGCGCGATGATCACGAGGAAGGACGCCATCATGAAGAAGCGTGACCCCGTCGTCGCCCACGCAACGCCGACCGCGCCGTACTGCGGCACCAGCACCAGATCGAGCACAAGATTCAGCAACACCGCCGTCATCGACACGGCAGTGACAAGATTGGGCTTCCGCAACGCCTCCAGATACATCGAGCACGCCATCGCCAGCATGTGCCCGACCGTTCCGTAGGCAAGAATCTCCGTCGTCTGCTTGATCGGCGCGACGAGGTCCTGGCCAAAACCCAGCGCCCACAACAGCGGCTCGGCAGTTATCAGCACAATCACTGTCGCCACCAGGCCGTACAGCGCGCCAACCCACAGCCCCCTGCGCAGGATACGCCCGGTTTCCTCCGCCTTGCCCGACCCGCTCAGCTCGGCCGACATGACCGACACGCCGAGCATGAGCCCCATGCCAAAACCCATGGTAACGCCGCTCGGCAGCCAGCCGTTCAACACCAGCGGCAACTGCCCGGGCGCGTGCTGCGCCAGTACGACGGCGTCCGTCAGCCCCATCAGCATGAAGGACGCGCGCGACAGCGCCACCGGCACAGCCAGTCGTGTCAGGTCGAGAATTTCGCTAGGCCGCGCCCATGCAGGCAGGCGCGCGCTCATCGACGCCTTGAAAGTCATGGGGGTCTCCATCGCGCATCTTCCGTGCGCGTCTGGTTCGCGTTTCCGGGGAGCGCTTAATCCTCCGACGGCGCCCAGTCGTCAACAGGTCGGAATCTCGCCGCCCCCGGCACACGCTCGAACGCAGCGCCTTCGGCCTCGTCCAGCAGCGGAATTATCGTAGGGTCATAGTTGGCGATCGTGTTCACGTCATAGATGCCGTGGTTTTCCGCCTCGTCCATGTAAGCCTGGTCTTCAAGGCCCGACATGAAGCGCCATCCGCTGTCCTGCGCGGTCTCGGGCTTCTCGCGATACATGAAGCCCACGCGCTTGCCGTGACGCGTGATCATGTCGGTGGCGATGCACGCCCCGCGCCCCATGGCGAGCGGCTTGATCTCCTCGGCCTTCAACTTGAACTTCTTGGCCATCAGCTCATCCACACGCGGCTTGTCCAAAAACCTACCGCGCACAGTCCGTCACGACCTTGTCAACATCGACAAGATGCAGCGTGGGTCCAGCGAATGTGGCGGTGTTGGTCAGCGTGACGTTTACCATCGAACCGTCAAGCATGTTCTGCGCGATCTCCAATGCCCCGTTGCCGCCAATCTCGGCATAGGTCGCCGTCATCCGCGACAGGATCTCATCGAGACGGTCGCCGACGATATTCCACGTGCCGACGCCTTCCGCGACAATCCTGATGTTCGTACCGTCCGCCTCGCCGAACACCATCAGCATCATCGTGCTCGTTCCATCGGCCGCGTAGCTCTGCTTGGAGATGACGTTCAGCCCATCAGTTACAGCGCTGCACACCCAGGTTCCGCCGGTTAGCTGTGCGCCTGACGACGGCGTCTGAGCAAACGCAGCCCCGGCGAGCATGCACGATAGCGCCGCAGTTGCGATCAGTTTCCGCATTTCCCGGTCCCCGTTGAAATCGTCCCTAGCGCTCGCAGGTCGTGACGATGCCGTCCTCGGTGGTCGAGACGAAGGAATTCTCACCAAACGTGACCGTCGTCGTCGAGAACTCCCCCACCACGCCGTCGATCATCGGCTGCACCAGCGAGTCGACCATGTCCTTGTCCATGTCCTGCCCGCCCATCTTGGCCGACGTCAGCTTCATCGCCGTGACCTTTTCGGTCATCGTCCCATCCGCGTTGAAGCCCCAGGTCGAATCCGCGTCCGACGTCAGCGAAATCTTCACCGCGCCTGCGTCCACTTCGATACTCGAGGAACTCGTTGCCAGTCCATCAGCGCGGTAGTCGAACACGCCGCTGATGACGATATTGTCGGTGTCCGTCGCGCAGGTCCACTTACCGACCATCTTCTGCTGCGGCGTTTGCGCGGCTGGGGCAGAGCTGCACGCCGCGACTACAGCAAACGCCAGCGTCCCGATTGCAATCCGAACCATGCGCGCCGCTCCTGCAGACCATCCTGACCGATGTCCGCCATACGCCCGGCTGGCCCTCAAGTCCACCGCGCCACACCAAGGCCTACGGACACCTCACGCGCGGCACGATCATCGCACCGCTGACAACGTTCAGTTCGCGTCCGTCGGCAGAAATCTCCAGCCGGATCGACCCGTCCCATTCCTGTCCCGGCCCGGTGAAACGCCCGAGCACACGCGCAGCAGTCTCTCCATCCGGCGCCACGCCGGTGACGGCCACCTTCGTGTCTTCCATCACAACTTCAGTCGGCGTCACCGTCACCGCATTGGCGCCGCGCTGACCGCAAGCGCCGACATTCTCGTCCCAGTCGCCAAGGTATTGCGCGGGCACTTCCACCAGGGTCGGCGGTGGCGGCGGCTCTTCGCAAGCGGCGAATGCAAGTAACAACGGTCCAATGACCCAACGCATAGGCTGGCCTTACAAAAAGGGTGACCGCTCGGCCTGACGATCATCGCGAAGAACGTGGACGACCAGGCGCCCCTACCGCTTCGCCGCCAGCTTCTCGGCCAGCTGGAACGACAGCTCCAGCGCCTGCTCGTTGTTGAGACGCGGATCGCAATGCGTGTGATAGCGGTCCTGCAGCTCCATCGCCGTGATCTCGCGACCGCCGCCGGTGCATTCGGTCACGTCCTGCCCGGTCATCTCGAGATGGATGCCGCCGGCATGCGCGCCTTCGCTTTCGACGACGTCGATGAAGTCGTTCACTTCCTTCAGGATGCGCTCGAACGGCCGCGTCTTGTAACCGCTCGCCGTCTTTTCCATGTTGCCGTGCATGGGGTCGGACGACCACACCACCTTGCGCCCGCCGCCCTGGACCGCGCGCACCAGCTTGGGCAGACCGTCCGCAACCTTGTCCGAGCCGAAGCGCGCAATCAGCGTCAGCCGCCCCGGAATGTTTTCGGGGTTCAGAATGTCGATCAGCCGCAGCAACTCGTCCGGCGGAAGGCTCGGTCCGCACTTCAGGCCGATCGGGTTGCGCACGCCACGGCAGAACTCCACATGCGCGCCGTCCGGCTGCCGCGTGCGGTCACCGATCCAGATCATGTGCGCCGATGTATCGTAGAACTCACCCGGCCGCGTCGAGTCCTCGCGCGTCATCGCCTGCTCATAGCCGAGCAGCAGCGCCTCATGGCTGGTGTAGAAATCTGTCTGCGACAGCGCTGGCGTCGTCTCTGGCGTGATGCCGCACGACTCCATGAACTCCATCGCGTCCGTGATCCGCGCCGCCATCGCGCGATACCGGTCAGCGGTCGGCGAGGCTTCCACAAACCCCAGCATCCAGCGATGGATGTTGTCCAGACTGGCATAGCCGCCCTGCGCAAACGCCCGCAGCAGGTTCAGCGTCGCCGCTGACTGCAGGTATGCCTGCAGCAGCCGCTGCGGATCAGGCGTCCGCGCCTTGGCGGTGAACTCCATCCCGTTGATGTTATCGCCGCGATAGCTCGGCAACGTCACGCCATCGATGGTCTCGGTCGGCGCTGAACGCGGCTTGGCGAACTGCCCCGCAATCCGCCCGACCTTCACCACCGACTTCTTGCCCGCGAACGTCAGCACCACCGCCATCTGCAGGATGAGGCGGAACGTGTCGCGAATGTTGTTCGGATGAAACTCCTTGAAGCTCTCCGCGCAATCGCCGCCCTGCAGCAGGAAGGCTTTGCCCTCCGCCACATCGCCCAGCCGCGCCGTCAGCGTGCGCGCCTCGCCCGCGAACACCAGCGGCGGATAGCTCGTCAGCTGCTTCTCGACCGCCGCCAGCCTGTCCATGTCCGGATAGTCCGCCGGAATGTGCATGGCCGGCTTCCGCCGCCAGCTGTCAGGCGTCCAGCCGAAATGCCCAACACTCGATCCATCCGAAGGGCTCATGTCGCCGCCTGCTCCAATCGAACCCGCGCGAGACTGAACATCGCCGAAGCCCGCATCAATCCGGTCGTTACGCATATCACACGCTCTACTCTACAAACCTAAGCAAGACGTTCCGCGATCTGCACCGCGTTCAGGGCCGCGCCCTTCAGCAGCTGATCGCCCGAAATGAACAGCGCCAGCGAATGCCCAGTTGGGTCCGAGATATCTTCCCGGATACGGCCCACCAGCACATCATTCTGACCGCCGCTCTCGATCGGCATCGGGAAGTGGTTCTTCTCGCGATCGTCGACAACCTTCACGCCCGGCGCCTTGGCCAGCAGCGCCCGCGCCGCATCGACCGAGACTTTCGAGTCGAACTCCGCCGTGATCGCCATCGAATGCGCCCGCAGAACCGGCACGCGCACGCAGGTCACGCCCACCCGCAGCTCCGGAAGCCCCATGATCTTGCGTAGCTCCGCCACAACCTTTTGCTCTTCGCCGTTATAGCCATCGGCGCCAATCGCCGTGTTGTGGCTGAACAGATTGAACGCATATGGATGCGGCAGCACGCGCGGCTGATACGCCTCGCCCTTCAGATAGGCGCGCGTGGATTCCTCCAGTTCGTCCATCGCCGGCCGCCCCGCGCCAGACGCGGACTGATAGGTCGACGCGATCACGCGCGTCAGCTTGCCCGCCTGGTGCAACGGCCACAGCGCCATCACCATGATCGCCGCGACGCAGTTTGGATTGGCGTAGACCTTCTGGGCCGGCGAGATCAGCTCGCCATTCACCTCAGGCACGACCAGAGGCACCGACGAGTCCATGCGGAACGCCGAAGAATTGTCGATGGCATAGGCCCCCGCATGCGCTGCGATCGGCACATACTGCTTCGAGATATCGCTCTCGGAGGCGAACAGCACGACATCGCAGCCGGCGAAGGCGTCCGCCGTCAGCACCTGCATCTCGACGTCCTTGCCGCGAAACTTGAACCGCTTGCCGGCCGAGCGCTCGGACGCGAAGGCCCTGAGCGTGCCTGTCGGAAAGCGCGACTCCTCAAGGCAGCGCAACATCTCTGCGCCAACCGCGCCTGTCGCGCCGACCACAGCGACGGTCTTCTTACCAACATCCGCGCTGGAGCTACGCTCTGCGGTCTGGCTGGCCTGGGTCACGGGGTCGTCTCCTCTTGAGCCGGGAGACGGGGCGATCTCTGCCCCATCCGTTGTCCGGCGGGGCTGGTCGGCGGGCTTCTGGCTAGTTCGTAACAGCCAAGCGCGCCATCAGCCCCGTCGGGGTAATGGTCTTCCAATAGCGCTTGAAAAACGAACGTTGCATGGGGCCGAGTTTCTACGCGGGTCCCCCCACAAGGTCAATCCGTGCAAGCAAGAGCGCGGTTCAGACCATTCCGCAGCAAAGTTAACCTCTCCGGGACCGCCGGCGCCCCGCACGCCAGCGCGTTGCACCGCCGCGGCGCGGTCCGGAATGGCGCCGGGTTTGGGGGAAATCAGAAATCTTCCCGCACGATTTCAAACACTTCCCCAAAAGATTTGAGGGAAACAGTAGCGCCAAGTCGGCGGGCGCAGTTGCGACCGTATGCTGCCCCAGTTGGAAGGTGCACGAAGCGCCTCATGCGCAGTGGTGACCCTGCCGGCCCAAAAAGCTCTTGCTGCAAGCGGTGCTGATGCTTTTCGTGGTCCTGGTGCAAGGCGCCGCGGCAACGCTTGGGATGGTCTTCAACCGCACTCGTGGTGATTGGCGCATGGAGAGAGCGAATGCAGACCTGCCACAGGCGACGTCCGGCAGCGCGCACCGTGGGCGCGGATCCTCCCCCGTTCATCCTGAGCTTGTCCAAGGACGTGGGAGAACAAACCCAGCGCGCGCCTAGCCAGTAGCACACCCCAACCACACAAACCCCGCCGTCCCGCGGCAGGGATCACGCCCGCGTGCCCTCCCCCTCGTGCGCCAAACCCGCTAGCATCTGTGAAGATGCGCGACCCCGTCCTCTTCCCCTTCTACAATGACCTGTCGAGCCTCCCCGGCGTCGGCCCGAAACTGCGTCACGTTCTCGCACGACTGATCGGCGGCGAGACATGGCTCGACCTGATCTTTCACCTGCCCGTCAGCTGGATCGATCGCCGCAACCGCGCCACCATCGAAGAAGTCCAGGTCGGCGAGATCGCCACGATCAACGGCACGGTCGACAAGATCGATCACGCCCGCATGAAATTCCCTGCCCGCATCCGCCTGCGCGATGACACCGGCTTCATCACGCTGACCTACTTCCACGCCAACCGTCAGTGGCTCGAAAAGACCTTCGAGATAGGCAAGACGGTCATCGCCTCGGGAAAGATTGGTGACTTCCAGGGCGGCCGCCAGATCGTCCACCCCGATCACGTCCTCAGCCCGGACAAGGACGACGAACTCCCCGAAGTCGAACCCGTCTACGCGATGACGGCGACCATCACGCCAAAGCAGATCCGCAAATTCATGTCGGCCGCGCTCGACGGCATCCCAGCTCTCGACGAGTGGATCGATCCGCACCTGATGAAGCGCAAAAACTGGCCCGGTTTCAAACAGGCGCTGCTTCGGCTTCACCAGCCAAAAGTCTACGACCCCGACGGATTCGAAACAGCACGCCAGCGCCTCGCCTATGACGAAGCCCTCGCCCGTGAAATGGCGATGGGCCAGGCCCGCCTCGCCCGCGAACGCCGCCATTCGCGTCCGATCCCGCGCGCTGTCGGCGTCGAGAAACAGATCGTCGACGCACTTCCCTTCAAGCCGACGCGCGCCCAGATGGATGCCTACAAGGACGTCGCCACCGACATGGGCCGCCCCATCCCGATGCGCCGCATGATCCAGGGCGATGTCGGCTCAGGCAAGACGCTCGTCGCTGCCCTCGCTGCAGCACAGGTCTCCGCCGACGGCGGTATAACTGCCTTCATGTCGCCAACCGAAATCCTAGCGCGCCAGCAAGCCGAAGCCATCGGCCGCTTCCTTGCCCCAGTCGGCATCCGCGTCGCGGCTCTTACGGGGCGCGACAAGGGCGCATCGCGCGAAGCCATCCTCAACGATGTCCGCGCCGGGAAGATCCAGGTCCTCTCCGGCACGCAAGCGCTTTACCAGTCTGATGTCGACCTGCCAGAACTCTCCCTCGTTGTCATCGACGAGCAGCATCGGTTCGGCGTCGCCGACCGTCTCAAGCTCACAGCCAAGGGTGCCTCGCCCCACATGCTGGTTATGAGTGCTACCCCGATCCCGCGCACGATGGCGCTGGCCGTTCACGGTGATCTCGACATCTCGGTCATCGGCGAAAAGCCCGCCAACCGTCAGGAAGTTGTCACTGCAGCTGTCCCAGATACGCGGATCGACGATGTCATCCAGGCCGTCTCCCGCGCTGTCGATCGTGGCGAACGCGCCTTCTGGATCTGTCCCGCTGTCGACAGCGAAGACGCCGGAGACGCTTCCGCCATCCAGCGTCGCGATGTTCTTGCGGGCTACATCAACGCGCCTGTCGAACTCGTCCACGGCCGCCTGCCGGCGCAAGATCGTGATGCAGCACTCGAAAAGCTCCGCACTGGCGAAGCACCCATCCTCGTCGCCACCACGGTAATCGAGGTCGGCGTCGATGTCCCTGAAGCAACCATCATGGTGATCGAACACGCAGAGAAGTTCGGCCTCGCCCAGCTTCACCAGCTGCGTGGCCGCGTCGGCCGCGGCGAGAAAGCCTCCAGTTGCCTCCTGCTCTACCAATCCCCACTCACCGAAAGCGGCAAGGAGCGCCTCGACGTCCTTCGCAGGACCACCGACGGGTTCGAGATCGCTGAAGCCGACTTCCGCCTCCGGGGCCCCGGCGATCTTCTGGGCCTTCGCCAGTCAGGCCTCCCGGCGTTCCGTGTTCTGGAACTCGCGCGCGACGCCAACCTGATCGAGACCGCCAGAACCGACGCTAAGTCAGTCCTGATGGCAGATCCCACCCTCGCCGGCGCACGCGGCGTCGCCGTCCGCCGCGCGCGCGATCTCTTCGCGCCTCGCATCGCAGACATGATGGCCGATGGCGACTGACCGGAGCCTTGCCCGCATGCCCGCCAAGCTCATCTCAATCCGCATCGACGGCACAGCCGAAGTCTCGGCTCTGCTGGACAAGACGCGCGATGCAAAGGCCCTGCTGGTCCTCGCCCACGGCGCCGGCGCGGGCATGACGCACAAGCACATGGCCGCCACGGCCGAAGGCCTCGCCACACGCGGCGTCGCTGTTCTACGCTTCAACTTTCCCTACATGGAGAAGGGCTCGAAACGTCCGGACAGTCCGGCCATCGCCCACGGCGCGATCCGAGCAACTGTCGCCAAGGCCCGCAAGCTCGCAGGCGCTCTTCCGCTCTTCGCCGGTGGCCGCTCCTTCGGTGGACGCATGACGTCACAGACGCAGGCAGACGAGCCACTGCCCGATGTGCGCGGCCTCGTCTTCTTCGCATGGCCGCTCCACCCTTCCGGCAAACCGGGCACAGACCGCGCGGAGCACCTGTCAAAAGTGACACTGCCGATGCTATTCTTGCAGGGAACGGCCGATACGCTGGCCGAGACGCAGCTTCTAAAGCCGGTCGTGGCCAGCCTCGGCAAACGCGCAAAACTCCACCTCGCCGAACACGCCGACCATTCCTTCCACGTCCCCGCCAGGACGGGCCGAAAGGATCCAGACGTCCTCGACGAGATCCTCGATGTGGCGCGCGACTGGATGCTCATGCACGCCTACGCGTAAAATCTACCCGTCTACTTCCCGTGCACGCTTCGCAGCCCTGCCTCGACCTGATCGGCAGAGCGGATGCCAAACGAGATCACAAGCTTCGCTGCCTTCTCGACCGGCATGTCGAGCGGCCTGATCCGCTCAGGGGTCACGAACACAAGTTGCCCCATCGCGGGGTTGGGCGAAGACGGCACCAGGACGCCGATCACATCCGGCGCCTGCGCCAGGACTTCAGCGTCCGGCGTCCGGCTGGTGATGAAGCCGATCACCCAGAGCCCCTTGCCGGGATACTCGACCAGCACAGCTTCCTTGAAAGATGATGAATCGTTCGATGCGATGGTCTCTACCACCTGCTTGAGGATCGAATAGATTGACCGCACCAGCGGCACGCGTGCGAGCAGAAGTTCGCCCAGCCGCAGGGCCTGCTGACCCGCAAGATTGGTAATCAGCGCGCCTAGCAACGTCAGGAAAATCACGGCCGTGATGATGCCGAGCCCGGGTAGCTCGACGCTGAGATACGTCTCGGGATTCCAAGCCCGCGGGATCAGCGGCACGATGTGCGTGTCGACAAGGACGACAACGCTCCACATCAGCCAAAGCGTGATCGCCAACGGTGCCGCGACGACGGCGCCAGCGAGGAACCAGTTCCTCAGACGGGTCAACACGCCGCTTGGCTTGCGGGGCGGTTGTGGCGATGGCTGGTCCACCGGCATGGCTTCACTCTGGCGGCATGCTCGCTTGATTCGGGGTCATCGTGGCCCCAGACCAATCGTCGCGGTTCAGACGTCCGCGGCGACGCGGGCTGTCACGATCTTGCCGGGCTTGCGCGGCGGCTCGCCTTTGGGCAGCGCGTCGACGGCGTCCATACCGCTGACCACATTGCCCCAGACGGTATATTTCCTGTCGAGGAAAGACGCATCGTCGAGGCAGATGAAGAACTGGCTGTTGGCCGAGTTGGGGTTGTTGGAGCGCGCCATCGAGCAGACGCCGCGCTGGTGACTGACGTCGTTGAACTCGGCGCGCAGGTCGTCCTTCTCCGAACCACCCATGCCAGAGCCGGTGGGATCGCCGCCCTGCGCCATGAATCCGTCGATCACACGGTGAAAGACGACGCCATCATAGAAGCCTTCGCGCGAAAGTTCCTTGATCCGTTCGACATGCAGCGGCGCCTTGTTCGGCAGCAGCTCAATCGTGACGACGCCAGTATCCAGCGTGAGGATCAGGGTGTTCTCTTTGTCAGCGCTCACGGGTTCGGCCTTTCGATGACGGTTTCGACGGGCGGCAGGTAGCACGCGTCGAACGGGTCGGATACCTTGATCTCGGCAGCCTTCGCCATGAATTCCGGCCCATCCGTGCGGCGCACATAGACTGTGGACTGCTTGCTTTTAGGCAGGTCGGCAACGATCACCGCCTTGGTCAGCACGTCGGCGGTTCCCGGAGGCAGAACGCCATTTTCACCTTCGTCGCCGGTCTTGATTCCCCGGATGGTTTCGACCCCGGAAACGCTCCAGCCCCAGGTCGTATACTTGGCATCGAGCCCCTCTGGCCCGACGCGCGGCTGGCGCATCAGGAAGAATTGCGTCGTCGCGCTGTTTGGATCATTCGTTCGCGCCATCGAAGTGACCCCGGAACAATGCAGCATCCACGTCCGCGCCACAGCGGGATAGGAAATCATCGCCAGTTCGTCGGGCTGGCCTTGCACGAGCACGCCATCGAGATAGCCGAGCTTGAACCCATCAGGCGTCGTACCGATCCACGTGACCCTCTGCTTTGCCGGATCGCGCTGCCAGGTGAACTCCCCACGCAGAGCTGGATACTCCACCTGCGGATAGACAAGCGAGGTATCGCCGCCCTGCGCCATGAAATCGTCTATCACGCGATGGAAGGGAACCTTGTCGAAATGCCCCGCCCGCGCGATCTTCTTGATCTGCGCCACATGGGTCGGCGCAACATCAGGCCGAAGCTCCACCAGAACGTCCTGACCGTTGATCGTCAGCTGCAGCAGGTTCTCGGCAGGCACCTTGCGCCAGTTGGCCGGATCGTCAGCCGGCCCGGCCCAGGCGGCGCCGGCAACGGCCAGCGAGGCCGCGGCAGCAGCCCCCATCAGCAGATTTCGAAGCATGTCTACTTGCCCTTCTTGACGCCGAACTTGGCGAGCAGCCGCGCATGGACCGCTGCAGGGACGAATAAATCGGCGTTTCCACCCAGACGCGCAATCTCTTTTACCAGTCGCGAGGAAACGGCCTGATGATGCGGGTCCGCCATCAGGAAGACCGTCTCGATCTCGTCATTCATCTGCTGGTTCATGGCGACCATCTGGAATTCATACTCGAAATCCGAGACCGCCCGAAGCCCCCGGATGATCACCTGAGCACCGCACTGCTCAGCGAAATGCATCAGCAGGTTATCGAAAGGCCGGGCTTCGATCTCGACGCCGTTGGCAAGCTTGCGCGCCTCCTCCAGCACCATCTCCGTCCGCTCCTCGAGCGAGAAGAGCGGCCCCTTGCCGTCGTTGATCGCGACGCCGATCACCAGCTTGTCGACCAGCTTTACCGCCCGGCCAATGATATCAAGGTGACCATTCGTGATCGGGTCGAACGTACCGGGGTAAAGCCCGATACGCTTCGTTGGCCGCCGGGCCAGCGCGGACCGCGCCGCTGCCGTGCCGCGTACGGGGCGTGGCTCACCCGCCGCCCGTCTTTCCGGCCGTCTCGTCACCGCTCTGGTCCTCCAGTCTCTCCACAGAGACGACTCGCTCCCCCGCCGCCACACGCAGCACGCGAACCCCCTGTGTCGCACGACCCGCGATACGGATCTGATCGACGGCGCAACGTATCAATTGCCCTGCGTCTGTCACCACCATGATTTCGTCCGAACCGTCGATCGGGAAGGACGCCACCAGCTTCTGGCCCTTGGACAGGCGGTGGGCGATCAGTCCCTTCCCACCTCGGCCCGTGCGACGATAATCGAACGCAGACGCGCGCTTGCCCATGCCTTCGTCGGTGATTGTCAGGATGAATTGCTCGGCCACAGAAAGCGCGCCAAACCGATCTTCCGCTAGCTCGATCTCGCCATTGAATTCGGCATCCGGTGTCGGTGCGGTCTCATCGCCATCGGCGGCGACATCGTCTTCAGTCTCGACATCCTCGACGATCTCGTCGCCCTCGGCGCGACGCGCAGCGTTTGCGCGCTTGAGATAGGCCCGCGCTTCGGCGGGCGTTACGTCGATCTTGCCGAGTACGCTCATCGCGATGAGCGTATCGCCGGCGCCCAGCTTGATGCCACGAACGCCTGTCGAGGTCCGGCCGGTAAACACGCGCACCTGCTCCACAGGGAAGCGGATACACTGACCGAGCGCCGTCGTCAGCAGCACGTCATCCTCCGGCGTGCAGATCTGCACGTCGACGATGGCGTCGCTGTCATCTTCCAGCTTCATGGCGATCTTGCCGGCGCGGTTCACCGACAGGAAGTCCGTCAGCAGATTGCGTCGTACGCCACCCGACTTGGTGGCGAACAGGATGTTGAGCCGCGCGCGTTCTTCCTCGTCCTGCGGCAGCGGCATGACAGACGTGATGCGCTCGCCTTCCTTGAGCGGAAGGATATTGACCAGCGCCTTGCCACGCGCATTCGGCGCGCCAAGCGGCAGCCGCCAGACCTTCTGCTTGTAGGCCATCCCGGTTGACGAGAAGAACAGGATCTCTGTGTGCGTATCGGCGGAGAACAGGCGGATGACGAAGTCGTTCTCCTTCGTCTCCATCCCGCCGCGGCCCTTGCCGCCGCGGTTCTGCGTCCGGTAGGCCGACAGCGCCGTGCGTTTCACATAGCCGCCATGGGTGACCATGACGACCATGTCTTCCTTCTCGATGAAGGCTTCGTCCTCGAGATCGAGATCGGCTTCGACGAACTCGGACCGGCGCGGCACGCCGAACCTGTCGCGAATATCCTTCAGTTCGTTCTTGATGATTTCCAGCACACGCGCGCGCGAGGCAAGGATCGCCAGCAGGTCCTTGATCTTCTCGGCCAGGCCGGAAGCTTCCTTGCCGATCTCGTCACGGCCAAGGTTGGTAAGCCGCGACAACTGCAGCGCTAGGATGGCCCGGGCCTGTTCGTCCGACAGCCTGATCTCGCCCTTGTCGTTGAACACCGTGCGGCGGTCAGCAATCAGGCCGATCAGCGGCGCCATGTCCATCGCTGGCCATGCCCGCTCAAGCAAGGCTATCCGCGCTGAATCAGGGTCAGACGAATAGCGGATGATCCGGATGATCTCGTCGATGTTGGCGACTGCCAGCGCAAGACCGATCAAGACGTGAGCCCTGTCGCGCGCCTTGTTCAGCTCGAATTTCGTCCGGCGGGCTACCACCTCCTCCCGGAAGCGGACAAAGGCCTGCAGCATGCCACGCAGCGACATCAGCTCAGGCCGGCCGCCATTCAGCGCCAGCATGTTGACACCGAACGAGGTCTGCATCGGCGTCATGCGGAACAGGTTGTTCAGCACGATGTCCGCAGAGGAATCCCGCTTGATCTCGATCACCACACGAATGCCGTTGCGGTCGCTTTCGTCGCGCAGGTCTGCGATGCCCTCGATCTTCTTTTCACGAACAAGCTCGGCGATCTTCTCCACCATGGTCGCCTTGTTCACCTGGTAGGGAACCTCCGTGACGATGATGGCCTCACGGCCGCCCTTCATCGTTTCGATCTCGGTACGCGAGCGCATGATCACCGAGCCTCGGCCGGTCAGCATGCCGTTGCGCGACCCGGCGCGGCCGATGATCAGGCCGCGGGTCGGAAAGTCCGGGCCCGGCACGATGTCGAGCAACGTCGCGTCATCCAGCGCAGGGTTCTCGATCAGCGCGATCGTAGCGTCGACGATCTCTGTCAGGTTGTGCGGCGGGATGTTGGTCGCCATGCCGACGGCGATGCCGCCCGCACCGTTGACCAGCAGGTTGGGGAATCGCGCGGGCAGCACAGTCGGCTCCTGGCGGGAGCCGTCATAGTTGTCCTCGAAATTGACCGTGTCCTTGTCGATGTCGTCCAGCAGGTTCGCCGTAACGCGCGCCATGCGGCTTTCAGTGTAACGCATGGCCGCCGGCGGATCGCCGTCGATCGAGCCAAAGTTTCCCTGTCCGTCGATCAGCGGCAGCGACATCGAGAATGGCTGCGCCATCCGGACGAGCGCGTCATAGATCGACTGGTCCCCGTGCGGGTGCCAGCGGCCGATCACGTCGCCGACAATGTTGGCTGACTTCCGGAACGCCTTGTCGTGGGTATAGCCGCCTTCATAGGCGGCATAGAGGATGCGGCGGTGAACCGGCTTCAGGCCATCGCGAACATCCGGCAGCGCGCGGCTGACGATCACGCTCATCGCGTAGTCGAGGTATGACTTCTTGAGTTCGGCGGTGATGGAAATGGGGGCGATATCGCCCGCACCATTTGCCCCGGCAGGGGCCGTATTCTCAGGCGTGTCGCTCAAGCGGAAAACGTCCAGACGGAGGGCGGCTCGGAGGCCGGGATTCGGTCTAGTCTTCTAGCCCATTTGTGCACCGCGACACAAACGTTTGCGAAGGTTGATCCACAGCCGTTAGGCTCTGATTTCTGACAAGTTTCCTGACCGGCAGCCTGCCCGCGCCGATGGCGCGCTCCAGAACGGCCCCTGTACGGATCCGCAGCGGGGAAAACCGCAGAATCGGCTGTCCTGAATTGCAGGTCCGCGGCCGCCTAGTTGAACGTCCAGCGGGCGCTGACCATCGCCAGCATCTGAGAATTGCGGCGCTCGGTTTCGGTGAAATCCAGCGGGTCAGTGTCCCGGCCGCCCGGATAGACCCGACGCGCGATGTTGAAGCTGAACGGATCGAGATTGTTCAGTTCGGCCATCAGCGTGAAGCCTGCATTCGGCTTCCACTCGATGAACGAGCTGAAGAAGTCCCGGATCTCCAGATCCTCGATGCTCGCGCCCTGATAGTAGCTCTCGCGCCATCCCTGGAACCAGCCGACCCCGAAGGTGAGGTTCTGCTCGGGCAGGTCCTGCCGGAAGTTGATGTTGATCTCTTCGGGGCGCTGCCCTGAAAAGCGGCGCTTATCTCCGGTCAGCGGATCCGTGACCTCGCTGCTCTGCCATTGCGTTTCGAACTTCAGCTCCCCGCCCTTGAGACCCAGATTGGCCAGCGGCAGTGTCAAATTGAAGCGTACCAGGTCGTTCGTGCCATCGCCGATGTTTCCCGGCCCTTCAACCAATCTCGTCGAGTCATTGACGCCGTCATTGTCAGTATCGATCGGGATCCGCCGCGCAAACAGATCGACCACATCGGAGATATCCTCGTGGCGCAGCGTCAGAACAGCAGCAGCGGCCTCCCAGAAACGCTTCTCGTAGGCCGCTTCATAGACCCACGCCTTGTAGGGCTCGAGATCGGAGTTGCCGGTATCCTGCTGGCCTGTATTGAGATCCACCTCTGACGCAAAATCCTGGAAGTTGAGCTGCCCCACCTCGCGCTCGATGCGCAACCGCAGCTGGTCGTCCTCCGATGGCGACCAGGCGCCAACGACGCGTGGCTTGGGATAGGTGAAGGAACGCTCCTTGTCCGTGTCCCCCGACTGGGTGATTGTCGACTGCTCGACACGAACGCCGCCCTCGAGTGTCCATTGCGGCGAAGGGCGCCACGCGCTCTGGACAAACAGCTCGCCGCGGGTTTCCTCAACCAGAACATCAGACGCTGGCAACGGAACCGGTGCGCCATCAACGGCAAGCGAAACCTGTTGTTCGCGATAGTTGTAGGTGACCTCGCCGCCACCTTCAAAAGAGAGTTCCGGCGACATCGTGTATCGAAGGATCGTGCGCCCAATGCGCTCACCGGCTTCGGCGTCGATCTGGAAAAGCTGGGATGAATCAGGATCGACACCCGCCGGATCCCGCTCCAGGCCGGTTGCATCAAGACTGCCGAACGCCGCCTTGAAAAGCCCGAGCGTTTCCGATTCCAGGTCCGGCCCAATGTCGGCTAGGAAGTTGACGCTGACTTCGCCACGGTCGTTGGCTGACCGGCTGACAAAGCTCTCGTCACTGGCGGCCGACAGGAAGCGCTGTTCGTTCTTGAATTTGTCTGTCGAGACCACGCCATTCAGCGAGAGCGTCCCCCCGAACTGTGGCCCCTTGTAGCTGCCGCGCAGGCTGTGGACTTCACCGTCGCCTTCGGTATGCGACCGCTCGAACAGGTCGAGGCTTCCGGTTTGTGCGTCCACCGTAGTACGCCAGCCCGAGCCGACCGAGTCGTCCATCGCGATGCCGCGCCCGGCCGAGAGGTCGAACTGGTGTTCGCCAACGCGGCGCGTCGCCTGGTAGTTCCATCCGGGGATCGTCTTACCCGTCTCCGAAAACAGGAAGCTGCGGACGCTGAAAACCTGCTGGAATGTATCGACCTTCTTGCGGATGACGTTGGCGACAACCGTCTGACCCTGCATGTCGATGCCAGGCACTGATCCGCGAATGACGTCGATGCGTTCCACCTGGTCGATGGTGATGCGGTTCAGCGTGTCCCCGAGCGAGTCGGTCTTGATGGTGGGACGCTGGCCGTCGATCAGCACGTTGCCCGCAGCGCCCGCAAAGCCGCGCACACTGTCGCCGCCGTCGAACGAGAATCCAGGAAGGCGGCCGATCATGTCCAGAGCGGTATTTGGCCGTGCATAAGCAAAGTCTGACGGCACGTACGAAATCACGCCCTGTTGGATGCTGGGCTCCGGAGCCGGCTGGACCGTCTCCTGTGCGTAGACCGGTGCGGCCAGCACCACCGCCAAAATTGACGCCAAACTAAATGGATAGTAGTTCGGCATGACAAAACTGCTCCGCGCGTTGGCGGATTCGACCGCCTGGCCTTGATTTATCGATAATCGATAAATTTGCCACCCGCAACCGGTTTGTCAGATCGCGTTTTGCGCCGTCTGTTTCCCGCTCAATCCAGGTCCTGCACTGGTGTCTCCGGGCCGAGCTTGTGGCTGAGCGAGGCCTGCAGAAACGCATCGAGATCGCCATCGAGCACGCCGCCGGTATCCGACGTCTCGACGCCCGTCCGGAGGTCCTTCACCATCTGGTATGGCTGCAGCACGTAGGAGCGGATCTGCCGGCCCCAGCCGATTTCGGTCTTCGAGTCGGCTTCGGCCTGCGCAGCAGCTTCCCGCTTCTTCAGCTCCATCTCGTAGATGCGCGCGCGCAGCATGTCCCATGCCTTGGCGCGGTTCTTGTGCTGGGAGCGTTCAGCCTGCACGGCGACCACGATGCCGGTTGGCGCGTGTGTCAGGCGCACGGCTGAGTCCGTCTTGTTGATGTGCTGGCCGCCCGAGCCGGAGGCGCGATACGTGTCCGTGCGCACATCGCTTTCCTTGATGTCGACAACGATGGTGTCATCGATCACCGGATAGACCCACACGCTCGCAAAGCTTGTATGCCGCCGCGCGTTGGAGTCGTAGGGTGATATGCGCACGAGACGATGCACGCCGCTCTCGCTCTTGAGCCAGCCATAAGCATACTCGCCCTTGATCAGCATTGTCGCAGACTTGATCCCCGCCGTCTCGCCCGGGTGGTCGTCGATCTCCTCGATCTTCCAGCCCTTGGCGTTTGCATAACGCACGTACATGCGCCGAAGCATCGACGCCCAGTCCTGACTCTCCGTTCCGCCGGCACCCGCGTTGATCTCGATATAGCAGTCATTCGCGTCGACCTCGCCGGACAGCAGCGCCTTCAGCTCGGCGTCCTTTGCCTTGCCCAGCGCCGCCCTGACATTTGTCTCGACCTCGGCAAGGGCGCCCTTGTCGCCTTCGTCCTCCGCCATGTCCCACAGCTCGATAGCGTCGTCCGCCTCGCGCTCCAGCATCCGTATGTCGTTCATGGCCGACTCGATGCGGTTGCGTTCCCGCATCATCGGCTGGGCTTTCTGGGGGTCGTTCCAGAAGTCAGGACGCTCGGAGAGAGCGTTCAGCTCCGCTAGGCGTTTCTCGGCGAAACCCCAGTCAAAGACGCCTCCGGAGCAGGCTCACCGACTGCCGGATCGTCTCGATCATGTTTTCGACTTCAGGCGTCATGGCTGGCTCTGTATCCGAACTTCTCGAACGAAGCGTCTAGAAGGTGCCGTCGTCGAAAGTCAAATCCTCGTCCTCAACCGGCTCGCCAGGCTGGGGCTGGGTATTGTTCGGGTCGACCGGCAGGCTCGGGTCGGGCTGTGACGTCACCTGCCCATCGCGGGTCGCCGACGCCGTTTCATCTCCAGCGGCGACCTTGCTGAAATCGACGCGATAGCCATCGGCGCCAACCGGCGCTTCACAACGGTCCGTCGGTGCAGAGCCCGGGCGGAAAGCCTCGGTGATGATGAGACGCGTGTCCGGTCCCGGCTGGCAGCCTGTATCGGCATCGACCTCGACATGTTCGACGCCGTTCGGAACGCGGAAGGTCACCGCCGGCCGATCCTTCAGCGCCGCAAGCATGAAGTCGCGGAAGACTGGCGCTGCAACGCGGCCGCCGCTCTCGCCCGTGCCCATGTCGCGCGGCGAGTCGAAACCAATCCAGACTCCGGCGACAAGATCGGGGCTGAAACCCATCGTCCATGCATCGAACTGGTCGTTGGTCGTGCCGGTCTTCGCCGCAACGGGCTTGCCGACCGAGCGGATCGTGCTGCCAGTGCCGCGCTGAACCGCACCCTCCAGGATCGAGACAACCTGATAGGCGGTGATCGGATCCATGACCTGCTGGCGATCGTCAGCCAGCGCAGGCGGCGCAAGCCCGCCCTTCCATTCCGTCGCGCAGTTCTGGCACGCGCGCTGGTCGGTGCGGAAGACGGTCTTGCCATAGCGGTTCTGGATCCGGTCGAACATGACCGGGCGAACCTGCTTGCCGCCGTTCACTGTCTCGGCATAGGCCACGGCCATGCGCATCAGTGTCGTATCGCCGGCGCCGAGCGCCATCGACTCATAGGGCGGCAGCTTGTCGTAAATACCAAGGCGCTCGCCGATGGCGGACACCTTGTCGAAACCGATCTCCGAGGCAAGACGCACAGTCATCGCGTTGCGGGATTTTTCCACGCCGATACGCAGCGGCGTCAGGCCATAGAACTGCTCCGAATAGTTCTGCGGCTTGTAGCAGGTCTCCTCGCCAGCAATCGTCTGGCAGGACACGTAGGGCGTATCGAGAACCCGGTAGGACGGCGTCCACTTGTACAGACCCGTAGCCGGATCAGGCGTCTCCATCGCAGCCGCGTACACGAATGGCTTGAACGACGAGCCCGGCTGGCGCTTGGCCTGGATGGCGCGGTTGAACTTGCTCGACACGAACGAGTAGCCGCCGCTCATCGCAAGGACGCGACCCGTATGCGGGTCCATGGCGACCAGCGCACCCTGCACGGCCGGCACCTGGCGCAGCCGCCACGGCGCATTCGCAGCGCGTGTTTTCGGAACACCGTATTCAGTGATCAGCTGGACGGTGATGTCCGGCGTCGGAGATCCCGCAACGAAGATCACGTCGCCTGCCTTCAGGCCCGTACCGCCTTCCTTGCGTTTGAAGCTCGCAGCCCACTTCACATCGTCGGCGTGCAGCGTTCCCGTCTCGGCGCCATCAAGCCCCAGCCGCACGCTTTCGCGCGACACCGAACGGACGACCGCGGTCCGCCAGTCATTTCCGGCCCCGCCGACGACAACTTTGTTCTTCTCTTCGTTGGCAAACTTCTTGAGCGCGTCGCCGAACGTATCGCTGACCTCTATGGTGCCGATCGGACCGCGCCAGCCATGACGGCGGTCATAGGTTTCGAGACCGGCGCGCAAAGCAGTCTGCGCAATCAGCTGCAGGTTTGAATCGAGCGTGGAGCGGATCGAGAGGCCGCCGCCCAGCAACGCCTTGCTTGCACTCTCACGGCTGTCGATGCCTTCGAGCTTCTTCTGCTCGCCGAGCGACATGATCTCCTTGCGGAGCTCCTCAACATAGTAGGCCGACGCGATGTTCTCATCCGAGTTGAGGCGATCGACGACCTTCAGCGGCTCGGCATAGGCAGCGTCCGCAGCCGCTTTGTCGACGAAACCATTCTCAAGCATGCGCCCGATCACATAGTTGCGCCGCTTCGTCGCCGCTTCGGGATTCAGCAGCGGGTTCACGCGGCCCGGCGCCTGCGGCAGGCCGGCAAGCATCGCGCTCTCGGCGAGCGTGAGCTGGCCCAGCGACTTGCCGAAATAGTTGAGCGCCGCGGCGCCGACCCCGTAGGAGCGGCCGCCGAGATAGATCTCGTTCATGTAGAGTTCGAGGATCTGCTCCTTGGTGAGCTGTCCCTCGATGCGCATGGCGAGAACCGCCTCGCGCACCTTGCGATCGATCGAGCGCTCGTCCCCGGTCAGCATGTTCTTGACGACCTGCTGCGTGATCGTCGAGCCGCCCGTCATGCGCTTGCCCTGCAGCGCGTTCAGGACGGTGCCGCGGAACATGCCCCAGAGATCGATGCCCGAGTGTTCGAAGAACGACTTGTCCTCTGCCGAGATGAAGGCCTGCACGAGTTGCTCGGGCAATTCTTCCGAGGGGACGTACACGCGGTGTTCAGTCGCAAACTCCGCCACCAGCTTGCCGTCGCCTGCGTGCACGCGGCTCATGATCGGCGGCTCGTAGTTGCGCAGCTGCTCCTCTGACGGAAGGTTCTGCGTGACGATGAAGAACCAGACGACGAACGCCACGATCGCCATCCCGATCACGGATGCGATCGAAATCAGGATCGTCTTCCAGTTCCAACGGGACATCGTCAGTTGCATTTCTCACCGGCCGAAATGGGCAGTCCAGAGACAGGCGCGACCGCCCGCGAGGGAAAGTCCGCCTGATGGTTCGGAATCACCAATGTTTGCGGTGACTTTAAGGCGCGGAACCCGCGGGGGACAGGCCCGTGCAGAGTTAAACTCAGCACATACTCGCCGCATGCCTGCGACAGCGGCCGAGGCGCATTCGGCACCATGCGGGACACAAAACGGAACGGCGCATCAACGCGCGGCAACCAGCCGCGTCTGGTTCTCGAAGAACTGGTCAATGGCCCCAACGACCCCGTTAACCAGCTTGCGCCGTTTGGTCTCCGAAACCATCGCTGCGGCGTCGTTGTCATTGGTCATGAACCCCATCTCCAGCAGCGCGGCTGGGACGTCCGGGCTCAGGAGAACGTAAAACCCCTTCTGACGATGCGCGTTCTCGAGGGTGGGCCATCCCGTCTGCGCAATCGACTCTGCAAGCATCTGGGCGAAGCGTGCGGACTGGTTCTTCGTTTCGCGCTGGACAAGGTCGGCAAGGATTCTGTTCACCTCGGCGGGCCGGCCTGAGTCGACCTCCACGTCGAGAATCCAGTCATTCGCCCTGCGAGCGCCGTCGATGCGCTTTTCACCCTCCTGAGAGAGCGTGTAGACTGATGCGCCGCTGGTTGACGGCTTGGGTCCGGCGTCGGCGTGCAGCGCGATGAACAGGTCAGCGCCAAGACTACGCGCTTTGGTGACACGGTCCTCCAGCTCGATGAAGAGGTCCGTCGAGCGCGTCAGGGCAACATCGTAGCGCTTGGATTTCAGAAGCTCCTCCCGCAGCGCGAATGCCGCCGCGAGCGTTACGTCCTTTTCCAGCAGGCCCGATTTCGAAATCGCGCCAGGGTCCTTCCCGCCATGGCCCGGGTCGATGACGATCAGCGGATTGCGGGCGGCCTGTTGCGGAACAGTCGCTGGTCCCGGCGCCGGGTCAGCCGCCGCTGCAGCGAAAGCCTCCGCCGTGGCGGGTTCGAGATCGAAGACGAGTTTATGACGCTCGCCAGAGGTTTTTGGTGAAAGCATGAACTCGCGGGCGACAACAGCCGGCTTGGCCAGGTCAAGCACAAGACGCGATGTGGATTCAGTGTTGTGGGCATAACGATAGCCCGAGACGACCCCGACTCCCTTCCCCGACCCAGCCTCGGCGGTCAGCCCGTTGATGGACCAGCGCACGCGGGGAAGATCGACCACAACGCGGCTGCTGCCCGCCGCCAGCACGAAGACGTGGTGTTTCAGTGGAGCGTCAGACTCGACGACCACGCGGGTCGCCTGCCCCTCGCCGCCGATACGCACGGCCGTTACGCGATCCACCGGAGGCGCAGCCTGCGCGCCAACACCCGCGAGCATGGCGAGGCCGACAAGCGACACAAGGGTCAGCAACCAGGCCCGCACGTTCGCAGCACCCACCGCAAGAGCAACTTCCGGCCATTCTGGCCCGGATGCTGATCAGTAACCCCGTGTCGTTAACTGTTCGTTGGGATCGCTACTGACGCTGGACAGAAAGCGCGCTATCAGGAGCGTTCGGCAACTGCGGGGGCGCACGAGACGAGTTCATCGACGATGAAGGCTCTCCTCTTTGGCTATCCGCTGGCGGCGCTGGTTCTGGCGGCATGCGCCAGTACGCCGCCCAACCTGAACGACGATCTTGTCGTCCGTGGCAAGAGGATTGGCGAAATCGAGATCGGCATGCCGCTCGCGACGCTGCTGGCGGTCAAGGGTGCTCCGGTGCGGACAGCGCCTATCCCCGGCACAGACGCCACCACCTATTCCTTTCCCAACGGCCTGACGGTTGGCGCCGACGACAAGGTCTACTGGATCATTACCGAAGACGCCCGATTCCATACCGATGGCGGGGTCCGTCCGGGCGCCGAGCAGATCTTTGCGCGCGCGACCCTCGGCAAGCCGCGCTGTGTCGAGAACCGCCCGGACACCACGATGTACGACTATGGGAACATCTGTTTCGAGGCTGGCAACGTTGACGGGCGCGTCAAGCGCATTGGGGTGATTGCTCACAACCGCCCTTGTCCACCGCAATAGAAGGGATATTCGACGCTTCCCCTCTGAGCGCAATGCGTGCATAGGTGAGTCACAAGGCGGTCCCAACGACATGCCTTGCGCGTCCTGGCGGCGGTTTTTCAGAAAAAACCTATCCAGTACAGGGCGCTAAACGGCTTCGAGCGTTTCGGTGGTCAGCGATCCCGCTGCCTCCATGGTCAGGGCATTATGAACGCGACTTCGCGAGATTCAGTCAGCCAGACCGGACGCCGAGCCCTCTCGTCACTTCCACTCCCAACCCATTCGCGGGCCAAGGCAGCGCATCTGCGCGCCGCCCGCTTTTCACACGAGGTTCCAGTCCATGAGCAAGCTCATGTTGATCGACGCCACCCACCCGGAGGAGACCCGGGTGGCCGTCGTCGCAGACGGTCAGATCGAAGACTTTGATTTCGAAGCCCGCAACAAGCGCCAGCTTCGCGGCAATATCTATCTCGCTAAGGTAACACGCGTCGAGCCGTCTCTTCAGGCGGCCTTCGTCGATTATGGCGGCAACCGCCACGGCTTTCTGGCTTTCGCAGAGATCCATCCCGACTACTACCAGATCCCCAAGGAAGATCGGGAAGCGCTGCTTGCGGAAGCCGATGAAGAAGAAGGCGATGACGACGAGGACGAAAGCTCGACCGAGAATGGCGGCGACGATGCCACCGACGAGGAGGAAGAGCGCAAGCAGAACCGCCGCAACGCCCTCTTCCAGCGCAAATATAAGATCCAGGAGGTGATCCGCCGCCGGCAGGTCATGCTGGTGCAGGTCGTCAAGGAAGAGCGCGGCAACAAGGGCGCGGCGCTGACCACCTACCTCTCGCTCGCGGGCCGCTATTGCGTGCTGATGCCCAACACCTCGCGCGGCGGCGGCATCTCCCGCAAGATCACCAACGCGGCTGATCGCAAGCGCCTGAAGTCCATCACGTCGGAATTTGAAATTCCCCGCGGCGCCGGGCTTATCGTCCGCACCGCAGGCGCCAAGCGCACCAAGAACGAAGTGCGCCGTGACTTCGAATACCTCACCAAGCTATGGCAGCAGATCGTCGGCAAGACGATGGAATCCATGGCGCCCGCCCTCATCCACGAGGAGGGACACCTGGTTCTTCGCGCCGTCCGCGATCTCTACGACAAGGATGTGGAGCGCATCATTGTCGAGGGCGAGGACGCCTACAACGAAGCGCGCACCTTCGTGAAAATGCTGATGCCGTCACATACGCGGAAGGTCGTCCATCATGACGACAACGGCCCGCTGTTCGTGATGACCGGCGTCGAGGATCAGCTCGAGGGCATCTACGCGCCGACCGTGCAGCTGCCCTCCGGCGGCTACATCGTTATCAACCAGACCGAGGCGCTCGTCGCTATCGACGTCAACTCCGGCAAGGCAACCCGCGAGCGTAATGTTGAAGCCACAGCGCTGAAAACCAACCTGGAAGCGGCGGCTGAAGCCTCTCGCCAGATGCGTCTTCGCGACCTCGCCGGCCTGATCGTCATCGACTTCATCGACATGGAGGACATGAAGAACAACCGGGCCGTCGAAAAGAAGATGAAGGACTGCCTGAAGATCGACCGCGCCCGCGTGCAGACGGGCCGCATCTCGCAGTTCGGCCTG
>CAIMMO010000204.1 GCA_903842595.1 uncultured Alphaproteobacteria bacterium | reverse complement strand
GCTCCGGTTCTTCGGGCGCAATGAGGAAATCGCCGAGCAGGGCGCGTTCGCCGCTCTCATCCGAAGGGAGCGCCAGCGCGACTGGGTGGTCTACGCCAAGGCGCCGTTCGCAGGGCCCGAACAGGTGCTGGCCTATCTCGCCCGCTACACGCATCGCATTGCCATCTCGAACAGCCGCATCACCGCATTCAACGGCGAGCGCGTCACGTCCAAGGTCAAGGATTACCGCAAGACCGGTGCGGACCGCTACAGATCGATGAGCCTCAGCGCACCTGAGTTCATGCGGCGGTTCCTCTCCCATGTCCTCCCCAACGGGTTCCACCGCATCCGCCATGTCGGGTTCCTCGCCAACGGACAGCGCGCCAGGCAGATCGCTCGCGCCCGCGAGGTGTTGGCCGACCGGATGGCGCCGCCATTGCCTGCGCCCGAGATTGCAGAGCCGATCGCCGAGGCCGCGCCTCTGCCGGCGCCATGTTCGTGCTGTGGGGGCAGGATGATCCTCAGTCAGATCATCGAACGTGGCTCGGTCGTACGTGGTCCTACACATCATGACCAAAGCCACTATCGCGATGCTGCCGACCACCACGACGACGCGACACCTTCGCGCCGATGCGAGCGCTTGTGCCGGTCGCCTTGCTGCACCGGCCTGCATCGCCTCAACCCGCATCGCGAACGCGCCAGACCTCTTTGTGAATGAGGCCGAAGCCTTCCTCACGCGTCGGGCAGGGCGCCGATCCAGCGCTCTGGTCGCGGCCGGCGTCCAACAACGCTAAAGAGCTCCCGCCTGATCAGCAGGGCAGAAGCGACCGGCCGTTAACGCGCGACCCTGCCATTGGCAACATTAGGTCAGGCTCAGTGAAGTCAGGGCCCAAAACTGCCGGTCGTGATTCAAGATTGCGGAGGTGCGAAAAGCATGGAGCAGGTCAGACTACGCGAAACGCACTAGTAGCGATTCTTGATGAGCAGCACCTCAACGATACGTCGGGCCTCATCTGCACCAAGACCTAGGTGCTTGGTGATGCGATTGAGAAACTCCGCTTCAGCAGGCGCGAGGGCGCCGTCGGCGAGCAGAACATCCGCACAATGGGCAAGTATTGAAGGCCGCATATCGAACGGCAACGCCTCGCACGCCTCTTTGAGCCCCTCGGGGCGGTGCTTCAGCCTCTCGCTCACCACGCTGTTCAATTGAGCCAGGTGCGCAGCATCAACCGATTTGAGAACACGCGACCGACGTGCCAAGGCGCGGATTTCCATGTGCTCTTCCGGCGGAACAAATCCGTCTGCGGCCGCCGCCAGCAGGATCAGCGTCAGGAAGGCTTCGGGGATAGTCCAGTCAGTTGCGGGCCGGTATCCGGTGCGTTCTGCGAGATCGCGGATATCGAACACCGCCTCTGCGGCGCGATCAGCGGCCGGGAGGAAAACGTCCAATGGATTGCTCCCGCCGGACTGCGCTGATCCGAGTTGCTCCGAGACGGTCATCAGTTCTGCTCCGATTTCTGCTTGGGCGACGACGTGATCTGCGGCGTTGCCGGTCCCGGTGCTGTCGGCTTTGGTTCCTTGAACGCAATCAGCTTGGCCCGCTCAGCGTCGAGTCGGGTAACGAACTCCTTCAGCAGTTTCTCCCCCGGCGCGCTCCATTCAGGAACAGCCGCAGTATTCATATAGAGATGGGGAGCGTAGCTGGGCTTGCTGCGACGTAGATCATCGATTTGTTGAGTCTTTTCGCGGATCAGGTTGAGCTGATACTCAATCGCGCCATATTTCTCGACCTTCGCGTTCGCCTGCTCAAGATCGGAGGCCAAACGCGTGTTGGCGACATCAAGGCGACTGGCCTGGTCAAGCGCTGCTATGCGATCTGCTTCGAGCTTCTGCCGAATCTGCGCCCAATCTGCCTGGTCACCATTGCGGATAATCAACAGCCCACCCGTGCTTGCGATGAGCGCCCCCAATAACACCAGGAACACAACCGCGAACTGCCCGCGACTGATACCGCTGCTAGTCCTAGGTTCGGGCGCTGGCTGTGCCTGCTCTACAAAGACGCTTGGTATCTGCGTCTGGGAATAGTCGTCGTTCTGGTCCATGGTGGACCTCCCTTTTTGATCAGTTCGACGAGACGCAAGCGTACGCGCGGTGAAGGGAGAAATAGGCTTTCGTTTTCTCAATCGTCACGGCGTCTAGATTGACTGGCACATTGAGCCCGGCAGCGCTTGAGCAACCAAGCGCCACGGCAATGCCAAAGTGCGCAAGATCCGACACGCGAAGCGCCTCAGAAGCGGGAGAGGTTCTTAGCAACTCCTTAGACGCCTGTGCGCGAGCGAATGCGTCCTGTGCCAGGCGACGTGACTCGTTGGCGATTGTCGCTGCCGTCGAGAGCTGCGCGTGGCGCAGGTAGAAGAGGCCAATAAGTAGGTCATTTCCGGCGCACGCTGGAAGCGCCGCCTTCGCTTTCACGGCCTGTCCACCGGCCGCAATGCGGGCAAGGCAGGCCTGCTCCCGATACAGGGAACCGCCGCCTGCGGCCATCGCCTGGTCGGCATTCACGATTGCGCTCTGCCCCAGTTGGAGATCGATCGCAGACAGGAAGAAGTACGCATCGGCCCGTGCTGCGCGCCAGCCAGTTTCGGCTAGAGCATTCTGAAACTGCTCGCGGGCGGGGCCAAGCTCTGCTGCCGCGTACAGGCGTTTGCCGCGAGCAAATGCTTTGTCACCCCTGGCGAGCCCTGCGCGGGGATCTGCTCCAAACCGCCGCTCAGCCTCAGCATAGGCAAGGTCCGCATCTGTCCACCGCTCCGCGTCCTCCAGTGCGTGCGCCAGCATCAGCTGAGCGGTTGCACCGCTGAGTGTGGCGTCGAGACCTGCCGCCTTCTCAAAGTCGCTGATCGCCGAGACCAGTGACTGTCGATCACCCAGTCGGGCAAGTTCAAGGAAGGCCTCTCCACGTCCCTCGTAAGCCCGCAGTCTGTCGCCCACTCCGCCATGCGAGGCGGCCACCGTGACGGCGAGTCCGTATTCGCGCGCAGCTTCTTCATAGCGCACCCGACGTTGACCCGTCTCGTCAGCGAGCCGGGCCTCCAAAAGGTAGGTTTCGGCAATACCAATTTGTCCCGCCATAGCTGCGGGGCGCAAGCTAAGCGCCGCCTTGTAGGACATGCGCGCAGCGAGAATGCCGGAAAGGGTGAGAGGCGATGCGAGCTGGCGTTGCGCATCCGCAAGAAGCATCTCGCCGAGCTTTTGGGTCGCGATCAGGCTGTAAGCGGGCCTGTCCTTCAGAAACTCGAGATCGCGGCGTGCAGGAATAGACTGGCCCCAGGCCAGGTTTACGGTTGCGCGCAAGTATAGGTAATCATCGTAGAACGGTCCGGCGGCGCGCGCCGCCGCATCACTCTCTAGCTCAGTGGCTGCTCGTTCGAAACACGAGTCCCGGCTGGTACAAGTACGGGATCCGTCCAGTCTGCCGAGTTCCAGATAGGCTTTTGCGAGTTGATACGATCGGTTGGCGATGAACAGACGGTTCGCGGTCATCTGCTCTGATTTCGATCGCTTG
>CAIMMO010000203.1 GCA_903842595.1 uncultured Alphaproteobacteria bacterium | reverse complement strand
CGCCAGGAAGACCTAGAATTCCCAAAGCACACCCAGATTGCCCTGACCGTCATGCATGGGGCGCGGCAGCGCCATGAAGCTGTCCGCTGCCCCATTGTTGGCGATGTCCCGAAAGACTTGCAGCGCACCGAGAGGGGGGCAGCAAGGTTCCTGCATCAGAAGTTTGTCGTCACACTGAACCGCACGGTACGCGGCGCGGAAGGGGTGATGTTGGTATCGTTGTGGCCGAACTCGTAATAGTAATTGTCGGTAATGTTTTCGAGATTGAGCTGCGCCGTCCAGTTGTTATTGAACGTGTAGTACAGAGCTCCATCCACCCGCGCATACCCGTTCATCGAGACCGTGTTGCTGGTGGTGGTGAAGCGAGTGCCTTGATGGATAAGGCCCAGAGCGGCGCCCCAAGACGGATCGAAATCATACCGGTTCCAGACGGAGAAGGTGTGCTCCGGCAGGTTGGGTATATAGGTGTACGGACCGTTGACTGCGGCGCGTGACTTGCCGAGCTGATACGAATAGGCGCCGACAACACTCCACTGGTCGGTGATGTTGCCGGTCAGGCCGACTTCGATGCCCTTTGTGTTCTGACCATCGATCAGGACACCCTGGCCGGCCAGCGTGGGGTGGGGCACCACGACATTGCTGCGCTCCAGCAGGAACAGAGCTCCAGTCAGGCTCAGGTCGGGAAGGATGTCCCACTTGGAGCCGACTTCGTAATTCACGAACTTTTCAGGTTCGAAGGCGGGGTTGCCGGCAGCAGACGCACCCGTGGCGAGCGAGTTCAGCTGCGCGCCAGCGCGCGGCTGGTAGCTCAAGCTGTAGCTGGCATAGAAGGACATGTTGCCTTCCGGCTTGAAGATTAGCCCGACGCGCGGCGACCACAGCCCGTCTTGCGACCAGACGCGACCCTGACCGAGACGGCGATCCAGGAAGTTCATCTTGAAATCGTCATAACGGATGCCCGCGACCAACTGCCATTCCGGGGTGATCTCGATCTGGTCCTGCACATAGAAGGCCATGACCTCGGCAACGCCGTGATTGGTGCCGCCAGTGGTCAGCGAGAAGGTGACCGGGGTGCTGCGGGGGTTGGAAAGAGGCACGTTGACAGCGGTGGGGCCGCCGAAGCTGCCGTCCAGACGGAAATTGTCCGTTTCTTGGCGACCGAACTCCATGCCAGCAAGGATAGTGTGATTTACCGAACCGGTCTGAAGGTTCCAGTTGAGGTCGGTCTGGTTGAAGGCGTTCTTACGGCGCTGCGCATTGTTATAGGCGCTGATTGAAACCGTCGTTCCGGCAGCGTTTACGGCTCCAGGGAACACGTTTTGGTAGAATTTATTGTAGTCGGCGTAGCGCGTCTTATTGGTGATCGTCAGGTCATCCGAGAACTGGTGGCTGATGTCCAGCGTGACGTTGTTGACTGTCGCCCGAACCGGGCTCTGGGCGGGATCGCCGAAGAAAGTTGACCTGTCGGTTTGAACCGGAAAGCCCCGGAACGACGAGATACCGCGGTCGGCAACGCGGCGATCCAAGAAGTGCTCATAGCCGACGCGGATTTGTGTGGCAGGCGTGAGCAGGTACGTCGCGGTGGGGTTCAGGCCATAGCGTTCATAGTTGACGCCATCACGATAGCTGTCGGCCCGGTGATAGAGGCCCGTCAGGCGCAGCGCGACACTATCCGAAACCGCATGGTTGGCGTCGATGGTACCGCGGAACAGACCGAAGCTGCCACCTTCCAGGCGCGCTTCAAGGCCATCGCTAAAGTTAGCCTGGCGCGTCACGCGGTTGATCAGACCACCGGTGGCGCCGCGGCCGAAGATCATCGCGTTGGGGCCTTTCAGCACTTCCACGCGCTCGATGTTGTAGATCTCACGGAAATACTCGACGTCATCTCGCACGCCGTCGAGGAAGAAGTCGCTGGTGGTGGCGACGCCGCGGAGCACGGCGGCGTCGCGGTTGCCTTCACCTTGCGCGAACTGAACGCCAGGGACATACCGCACGGCGTCCTGCATGCCAGATACGGCGCGGTCTGCCATTTCCTTCTTGGTCACAACGCTGATCGACTGGGGAATGTCGATGAGCGGGGTATCGGTTTTGGTCGCAGTGGTCGAGCGTTTCGCGACATAGCTGTCGATCGGCGTGTCGGTTACGCGCACCGGTGCCAACACAACAGACTGGGCGAAGGCGGTGGTGGTGCCTAGTGCAACCACCACGATAGACAGCATGAGGTTGTGACGAAGATTGAGCTTACGCACGAACATGAATTCCCGCAGAAGTATTGAGAAGCATTCTCAGACGATTGATCAACTATCGCAAATGAGAATTGTTATCAATAGGAAAGTATTGAGGATTGGAAAACCCAGCGTTCGTAGAAGCCGGAGCATGTTCCGAGCAATCCCTCCGGCTCCGCCAGACCCCGATAACGGGCTGCGGCAATGTCCGCTTTGGGTCAAAAGCAGCCATTGAGCATACTTGGGGCGAATGACCGCTTTGGGGGTAAAGCGGACATTCACGCCCCATAGCGCATCAGGGAAATAGCATCTTAATAATCTTCGGAATAATCGGTGGGATGTACCGACTAGCCGGTCCTTCGCCTGTCCTGAGGCTCTTTCCTGCTGCTCCCATGAGGTTGAAAATTCTGCCGCCGAACAGCAGAAACACGACAACGCCAATAATCAAGAGATGCCAGAAGCTGAGGCCAAACATGAAACCGCTCTTTTCCTAATGTGCAGAGCTACGTCGTAGCGCCTACCGTCTAAGCGCGAGCATCTGGGTCCGGAATTCCACTTGTCGCTTCGCGCCGGGAAAACATTTGAGGTTCATTGCGGACCTCGTTCCAAGTCTTCTCCATCTGCGTTGCCTCTTTCTCGGCTTCCGCAATTGCGCTGTCTCGATTGCGTCGAGTATTTGTCTCGATTTGACGGCTGTAGAGATACGCAACTAGCAGCCCGCCAAGCCTGGCCTGCCGGATATTTTGTACCAGCGTGATTGAGACTACTGCATAGCTGGCGTTCCATCCAGATGGGGTGGCACGGGCATAAAAGCCTGCGGCGCTGGCGGTCGATATCCCAGCGATGAATGGGGTCTGACGGTGTTGTAGTG
>CAIMMO010000202.1 GCA_903842595.1 uncultured Alphaproteobacteria bacterium | reverse complement strand
CGCTTCGTATCCAGAACGGCAACGCCGTTTATTCCGCCCAGCGCCACGTAGAGACGCTGCGACGCCTGGTCGAATGCCAGCGCAGTCGGAGCAAGGCCATCGACCTTGATCGAGAAGGGGCGCAGGGCAATCGTGCGTACAACCTTGCGGCTCGTCAGGTCGATGACCGACACGGAATCGTCATTGGTGTTGGCGACGAACAGCTTCTGGCCGGCACGATCAATCGCCAGCGCGGTGGGATGACGACCAACTGCGAGCGTCGCGGTGACGCGAGCAGAAGCGAGATCCACGATCGAAATCGATCCAGACTTCGCGACGCCCTGCGCATCGATTCGTACCCTGTCGGCACCAGGTTCAAGACCGGTCGGCGCGCTTGCCTCGGCGCCGGAAGAGACCTGTCCGCCCCAGTTTGCAACATAGGCCACGCCCCGGTCAACAGTCACCACGACGGGCGCGATCCCGACCGGAACCTTCCGAACCACGCCGGAGGCGCTGTTCACGATAGCCAGCGCGTTGTCGAAGAGGAGTGGGACGAGAACATCGTCTCCCGACCAGGTGGGGATTCCCACGGCATTCGACCCCAGCGCGCCGCCAACGTTGCGGATCCCGGTGGCGTCAGCGAGCTCGAGGCGAACTTCGGAAGGCTGTCCGGCGATCTGAACTGCATGGGTTGCTGCGACTCGCATTCCGCTTGGATCAACTGACAGCCCGCGGACGCCGCGATCGCCAGGGATAGCGAAATCTGCCTTCACGCGGTTGTCACGAAAATCCAGAAGCTGCAGCCGCGTACGATTGAGCGACCAGATGTCTCCGCCCGGAGCAGCGCCAACAGAGTAGACGGAGCTGTCGAACACGGTCTGCGCACCGGCCGGCGTGATCGCCTGGCGCGTCGTGATAACCCCTGCATCCGTGACATTGCGCACCGGCGGCTTCGTCGCAGGGGTCTGCGGCATTGCTGCCGGCGCGGACAGGCACAGTGCGGCTGCAACAAGCAGCAGAGATCTGAGAGTCATGGAGGCCGTCCTCTGCCAAAACTACGTTCGCCCCTTGCGCTGGGGATCGCATCTGGTCGCTTAGCGCCTCAGTGTGACAAACGTTTCTGCGCCCAGAGATTTTGCCGCTCGGTCTCCATGGTGACGTGCGACCATTGCCACCTCGCCGTTGAAGGTCGCGCTTGATGGCTATCGGGAGTCTCTGCAGACGCGCGTTTGGTACACGCGCCGCCGCTTCCCACGGATTGCTATCCAGCGCGCGAATGAGTCTACATCCGCCTTACGCTCACCATGCGTGACCCTGAAGCGCTGTGAACTGCGAGACGATCCGATATTGGACAATGATGTTCGGCTCGAAGATCACCGCCAATCTCCGTGGTCGCAAACAACCGCTATCGCAGCGCTGGCGCCTTGACTGGATGGTTTCCACGATTGCAGGTGAACGCATATGAATCTGGCGCGTCGTCGACGATGAAGGCGAGGTGATGGACAGGATCGTGCAGCTCTTGCCCGACCCGGCCTCGGCGATTGGCATCGGCCTGGACGATTGCGCGACAACAACCGCTTCGAGAACTCACATCTCAGTATTCGACGGTGCGAGCGAAAGATGCGGGGCTTCAAGAGCCGACCATCAGCACAGCAT
>CAIMMO010000201.1 GCA_903842595.1 uncultured Alphaproteobacteria bacterium | reverse complement strand
CAGACAGGCTTGCGGCGGCGCCGCGTCGTTCGCGACGTCGCTCCAGAGATCAAGCAACGCCTGCGGGATTGGCGGCCATGGCTTGCCGGTGACGGGATGCGTTGGCTGGTAACGATAGCCCTTGATGTCGCTTACCCACCCGAGCGGTCCAAGATTGGTGTTGCGGACGGATAGCGACTTGCCGGTGCGGGGCATCGAGCCGCGATAGAGCGGATTGTCATCGAGCAGGCTGAGCACTTCGACCAGCAGCGCCTTCTGGGCGGGCGGGCCGAAGTATTCTGGCAGGAAGCGGAAGCCGTCGATCATGCAGGCAAGATAGGCGCACGCCGCCGCCACGTCGCCGGCAATGCGACAGGAATGGCAGCCATATCGTCGAAGTCCAAAACAGACCGGTTTCCTGCCCTCGGCGGATCGGACTGCAAGGGTGGTCGTTGCGGCCCATGATTGCCGCTGGTCATTCAAGCCTGGGAAGGCCCGGGGATCCTGGGGCAGCTCAGCCTGTTGGACGGTCAGACTGGATTTCCAACGCCCGTGGCCGGCCTCGGTGTCGCGTCCTTGCGCACGCGGCTGAGGACCTGGCGCAGCCGACCGAAGCCTAGCAGCGGACGTCCACTTCCTCGGGTATGATCGAGCCGGACATATAGAAGAACGCGCTTGTTTCACCGGGGGCAAGCGACACTTCGACCGTATAGCCGGTGTTGTAGGTCAGCACATAGTCTGCCCTCGTGTCCGCATTGTTGGTCACGCGCTGATAGGTCTGGTTGTTGACGCGTCCATACTCCCAGTTGCCAGGGCAGCTGCCGGTCAGGGGCTGGCTGTTGCTCTGATCATCGTAATACGAACCGTCGGCAAAGCTCATGTCGTCGGCGACCATGGCGAGCGATGTCGCCAGCTCGACGCACGAGGCGAGCGGCAACATGGCGGCAATGACGATGACAGGAAGAGGCTTCACGGAGTTTCCCTGACACAAACTCCCACCCCAGGTCACGATGGAAAACCCCTGCCGGAGCGTCAACCCAAGGGTCGCCAATTGCCGGGTGATGATGCGTGGCGAACACACCCGGCTTCGTCGCCGTCCAGACTACTGAGCATCCCATGCGTCGATGCCGCCATCCAGGCTGCGCACGTCAAAACCCTGCTCGCTGAGATATGTCGCCGCTTTCTGACTGACCCACTTGCCTTTGACGCAGTACACGACAACCGGCTTGTCCCTGGGCAGCGCGCTGACCCAGTCAGCTATGCCTTCGGGATCGCGGCGGATCGCGCCGGGTATCATTGTGGGGTTGGCGTCAAAATCTTCACGCAGCCGCACGTCCACAAGCGTAACCCCATCGGGCGCTTGCGCTTTCAGGTCCGCGACAGACGCTGTGCGTGTGTATGCTGGCCTGTCGGCATTCCGGAAGACATACGCGCCGGGCCCTGGCGAGCATGACGCTGCAAACAGGAGCGTGACGGCACAGAGTATCGTTCGCATATTGCCTCTCACGATGCGGTGGTGGCCCGCTCCAGGGTTTGAGGACCAGGGGCATAGCGCCAATGATGTGTTGTGGCGACGTCCCGCCGAACCTCCGGGCAGGTAACGAAAGGCAACTGACGCGCACTGCCGCCGCAGGCAAGAAAGCGGCGGGCCTGGCGTTGATGGCCCGAAACGGACATTGCATCCAGAGATGTCCGCTTTAGCGTTGGGGCGCGTCCACGTGACGGACAGCAGCCCGCTGCTCGCGATCGGCCGCGTCTTGCTGGGCGGCCTCGCTGTCGGTGGGCGCGGTTCATGACAGGGCCGCGGTGATTGGAGGAGGAAGGTTCATGAAGCGACAACGGACCCGTGGCGCCATGGTGTGTGCGCCCCAGCGAAATCTGGCTGGCCTGGCGATGAACGCTTTAATGTCCTTGCGGTGGATGTTTCTTGCCTGTGTGCTGGCGACGGGCGCCGCGCTGGCGCAGCCGGCCGCGTTTGCCCAGCGTTACACTCCAGCGCCGGCGAGCGCCGACGGAATCGGCAAGCGCTATATGGGGCGCGAGATCGCTGCGGTGATGGGATGGCAGGGTGCAGGATGGCTCGAGCGGGAGGAACGTGAGCGCGAAGAGCGCACCGACCTGTTGCTGGCTGCTCTGGCGCTGCGTCCCGGCATGGTGGTGGCCGACATCGGCGCCGGCACCGGTTACCTGTCGCGGCGCATGGCGCCGACGGTGATGCCAGGCGGCAAGGTCTTTGCTGTCGATGTACAGCCGGAAATGATCAGCATGCTTCAGGCCAGCGCCAGGAGCAGCGGCCTGACGCAGATCGAGGCGCAGCTGAGCTCTGTCGACGACGTCAAGCTGCCTGCCGCTTCGGTGGACCTGGCAGTCATGGTCGACGTCTATCACGAGCTGGCTTACCCCTACGAGGTGATGGCCAGCCTGCTGAAGGCCCTCAAGCCCGGCGGCCGCGTCGTCTTCGTCGAGTACAAGGCCGAGGATCGCGGCGTGCCCATCAAGCAGCTGCACAAGATGAGCGAGGCGCAGATCAAGCGCGAGGCTGCTGTCTTCCCGCTGGAGTGGGAACGCACTGTGAGCACACTGCCCTGGCAGCATGTGGTCGTGTTCCGGAAAAGGGGCTGAAGGCGCGCTGCGATAGGGGCCGAGCCGTGCAGGCAGCGGCCTCAGGGCCCGTGCTGGCCAGCCGGCGCCAGACTGAGGACAGTTGGCGTACAATCGGGCGTGAGGCGATCGAGATTCGATTGCCGGACAGAACAATGCGGAGCGACGACTTCTGACGAAGTCCTGCCTGACCTCGAAGGAAAGGGCGAACAGCAGCTGACGAGCGACCTCGCCGTCGGCAAGATTGCGGCGTGCCGTGTATTGATGGCCGCCTCCTTCAAGAGCACCCTGCCTATGCCAAGGCTGCTCGTCGGGAGGTCTCGATGCCGGATAGCGAATCTGTTGGTGCATTCGCCATCGTTCCAAGCAACGATCTCACCTCTGCCATTCCATTCTGGGAACGACTTGGATTCTCGCGCACGGGCGGGGACGATCAGTACGTCATCATGGAGGGCTGGGGTTGTGAAGTTCACCTGACCCAGGCAGGTGGCGGTGCATGGCGCGTTCCGGCGGAGAACAACCCCTTCGGTGTTTTCATTCGCACCCCGCAGGTTGAAGATATCGCGGCGCGCGCAGACGACCTCGTCATCCGGCCGGGAGGCGTGCTGCGCCATCGCGAATGGGGCAT
>CAIMMO010000200.1 GCA_903842595.1 uncultured Alphaproteobacteria bacterium | reverse complement strand
GCCTACGATCTCCCCTGCCGACGCTTCGCCGGCGCGCTCGCGCGCGCCCACGCACGGCTCGGGGCCGATGTGGTTTGCTACTCCTTCATCGCAGTGGACTTGCACCACCTACTCCTTGCCAGTCTCCTGGCGCTCGCGGGAGCTCGTCCAAAAGCCGGCAGTCGTCCTGCCCCAGCGAACGCTGCGGTCCTTCGCCGAGGGGGATCACGCAATCCAGTTACGCGTGAGGTAGTTGTGCAACACGCAGAACTTGCCACTTCTATCCCGATGCGGCCCATAGACGGATCAGATGATGAAATCTCGAGTGTTGGAAACACTGTTCTTCGCCAACGCAATAGTTCTGCTGGCTCATCAGATAGACGCTGCATTCTGGCATGAATGGGTCCTTTTTGGCTTGCCGGGCGGCATCCAGTTTTTTCCGCTGTTGAACCTGCCCATCATCGCGCTTGTGATCTACGGCCAGCGCTCTCTCGCGCTGGGACGCCCGAGCGGAAAAGCTGTTTCCTGGGCGCTTGCCGCGTCAGGTCTCTTCGCGGCCGTCTTCCATGGCTTTCATCTCCTGAGAGGAGACGAAGCATTCCGATTGCCGTTCTCACTGACTCTTCTGGTGGCGACGTTCGTGCTCTCGGTCGGACAAGCGCTGAGCCTAATGCTCTTGAAGGACGGCGATGCCGGCGACCACCAGAAAGGTGAAATCTGACGCGTCATGAGATGCCAAATTCGGCCGCCTCCGCGGAGCCGCTGGATGTTGCCCACGGCAATGTCGATTCAGTTTGGCCAATCGACGATGATGCTGCGTTGCGGCGGTTTATCGCCCAGAAGCAGTCATTCAGGAACATCAATCTGCAGATCGATATGCTTTGCCAGAACAACGTCACCATCTTGCTGGTTCGGCCCAGTCTCATGCTCATCGTACGGGTCTAGAGACACGTAGTAGTCACCGTCATCGGTTTTGAGACACTTGAACATTGCGATGTCGCGAGGTCGGTCCTTCTCAAAGTAGAAGCCAAACTCGCTCACGCCACGAAACACCAACGTAACACCCCGCCGCGCGCGACCAGCTCCTGAAATGAACTCCATAGTGACGACGGCAGAGTCGTCCGAGCTCGGTTCTATGAACTCGACTCGGACCAGCAGGTCGTCTCGTACCGTCTCTGGACCGTTCAGCAGAGCGATGGCGGCGTCGTCAGAAATGGTCATGATTGCATGGTCTCAATGGCGAGGCATTCGAGGCAACTCTTCGCCCAATATCGGGCACTCACAGGGCTCAATCAGACTGCGACCAAAACATGAAGGCGCGGTGCGAGTTACGATCAATCAGCGCACTTAGGTGGAGGATGCCGATGCCCTTCACATACAGAGAGTTAAACGCATCGCCTCCACTCAATTGCAGCCGCACAACGGGCTTGCCGACTAAGGCACGCATTAGCGCTGCGCGATCCCAAACGAACTCTTGGGGGCCTAGGCGAACAACGACGGATCCAGGGATAGCGCTGTCTCCCAGGTCCCGCGCACTTGGCTCACGACCCACAGCCACATCGATTTCGCGGTCATGAAGCCGGATTGTCAGTGCGAAAGCGTTGGCAAGATGAAGGCGAAACGCCGTGTCGCTCCAATCCACACGCTCAACGGGTTGGCCCAGGCACTCCCGAATGCTCTGGCCCCCGAGTGTGACGTCAACGAACGCTCGTTTCCCGTGAGCAATAGCTTCCTCCAGGGTGTCAAACGAGGGCTGGTCGGTGGGCGGAAGGACAGCTTCGATGAACTCGATCATGCCAAGTACATAGGGTCTAGTGCAGCAGATGCTCAATGTCGGCTTCGGGCCCCTACTTGGCCGAGCGCAAATTGTGGCGATCCGGCTGAGTCGATCCACTCAAGTCATTCGACGATCATGCTGCCCTGCGGCGGTAAGCTCTTTAGCGTTGTTGGACGCCGGCCATGCCCAGACGTGTCCGCATGCTCGGTGGCCGGCGTCCAACAACGCCGAGT
>CAIMMO010000199.1 GCA_903842595.1 uncultured Alphaproteobacteria bacterium | reverse complement strand
GCGGACCGGGACGAAGGGATGGACGCCGCACAGACCGAACAAAGGGATAATGCCTTGACCCGCGAACGGGAGGCCGCAATGTCAGTTCAGGGATGACATCCCAAGACCGAACCACTCCACCGAAACGGGGCAAGACCAGGCATTGGGGGTGGAGGTGAAGCGTGGTTGGGTCTGGGCGGTTGTTGGAGCGAACCTTGTCGCTGTAGTTGCGCTGGTCTTTGCCTATCCGCATCTGATGATCAGTCCCGGCTCGCTTGAACCGGCGCATGCGGCTCTGACGGAGAGTTGCTCGTCGTGTCATCAGCCGTTCCGCGGAGTAGCGCCGGAGAAATGCATTGCCTGCCATGCTCTGCCGGACATCGGAATTCGGACGACCAAAGGGCGACCGCTAGATAGCCCGGACATGGGACCTCCATTCCATCAGGCGCTCACGTCGCAGTCGTGTTTATCGTGCCATTCTGAACATCCGGGCGCTAATCCGAACGCACGCCAGCCTTCGTTCTCACATGGGCTTTTGAATGCCTCGATGCGCGATCAGTGTGCCAGTTGTCACGTTCCGCCCGCAGATCAGCTCCATGCCGACAAAACGGCGAACTGCAGCACTTGTCACAGTCAGGACGGCTGGAAGCCGGCCACTTTCGACCACGCCCGCTTTTTCCCGCTGAGCGGCCCGCACAAGGCCACGTGTGCGACCTGCCATGTCATAAATGACTTCAGCACATACACCTGCTTCTCCTGTCATGAGCATGAACCGAGCCGCATTCGGGCAGAGCATCTGGAGGAAGGCATTCGCAACATCGAAAACTGCGTAGCATGTCATCGTAGCGGCGATTCAGAAGGAGAAGGGGGCGACGACGACTAACGGCCGTTGCGCTGATTGCCGGGAGGCTCGCCTAGTCAGGATGCCGTGCTGAGCCTGCCGGCTGCCGTACCGACACAGTCTGACGTCGGAGGCAGGACTTGGCTCGTCAGAACGCAAGAAAGCTCTGAAACTGCAGAGCGTGCACCGTGAGCCGTGACATCAGAACAGCGCCAACCGACATGATACGGCGAGATGCGTGGATGGGCGCTGCAGCAGTTGGGATCAATAGCTGAACACCACGCTTCGGTCGCCGCGACACGAGCCGTTTTCGTGACGCACCCGGAAGCGCATGATTTCATCCGGGTGCTGTAAGACTAACGCTAAACAGTCTCTGCAAAGGCCGTGGCTATTCGCTTGCGGGAGGCCCCAATGACGCGACGTTCTAATAAATGTGACCGCCTCCCACCGACCGTGATTCAACATGCGGCTTGGCTCTGTTTCCGTTTCACGCGGGGTCTGCGTGATGTCGAGTAGGCGCTCGCCCATCGCGGCATCGATGCTAGCTGCGAGACAATCCGCTATAGGACAGTAAAGTGTGGCGCGACGATCGCTGCCAGTCTCCGTCGTCGAAAAACGGCGCCGTCTGCGCGTTGCCATCTCGATGACATGGTTTCGATGATCGCCGGCGAGCGTGTGTGGATCTGGAGCGCGGCCGACGACGAAGGGGACGTGTTGGACATGATCGTGCAGAAGCGGCGCGACACTGGAGCTGCTCTTAGATTCTTGCGACGCCGATTGAAGACACAGCACGTCGAGCCCGAAGTCATCGTCACGCATGGACTGCGATCGTACGACGCGGCCATTCACGTTCTCGGTCTCGACGATCTTCAGCGGCCTGGACGACTGTGCGAGAACAACGGCACCGGGGGCTTATATCTCAGCCTTCGAAGGCACGAGTGAAAGATGCAGGGGTTCAAGAGCCGAGCATCAGCGCAGCGTTTCCTCGAGACGCATGCTGCGGCCTACAGCGTGCTCAATACCCAGCTGCATCTATTCTGCCGGCAAGCACGCGTGTAATTCGCGCATGCTGGACACCCGTCTGGAGCAAGGCGGTCGCGGATACGCAACAGGTGCCTCGAAAGGCTAGAAGAGCCTCGCCTTGCTTAACCTGACAGCTCTCTCGTGACCGCTCTCGCTCCTGCCACAAGGACGGCTCATCGAGCAGAGCCCATGCCTAGAAAACAAATGGACGTATCAGAACGCAATGGTAGAGTTGGGCTTCGACGGATCGGCGACCCACCCCCCCAACCCGGGAAGCCAATGGGGGAGGCGACGGGTGACTGTCGCCTCTTTCTCTTTCTGCCTCCCTCTCAGAGCTCGCCTCCCGGTTCGTACCGAACTTGCGCGCTAGGTGCCCGCACGGCCATACTGTCCTCGGAGGGCGGCGTCGGAAAGCGGTGCGCCAAGCATTGGATGGAAGGCCTCATTGGACAATCGTTGGGAGGCAGCAAGCGTTTCGTCGGCTGGGCTGAGGCGCCGCTTCGCATGCGTCCTGAGCCTGGACGTCGTTGGCTACAGTCGCATGATGGCGCGCAATGACATGGTGGCAGTTGCGGCCCTCGGGGACTGCCGCACAGTGATCGAATGGGAAAGCAAGAACCACGGAGGTCGCATCTTCGGGACGGCGGGCGACGGGTTTATGCTGGAACTGCCCGACGCAGTGGCAGCTGTCCGGTGCGCCTTCGCGATTCAGAAGCGCGTTTTCGCACGCAACAAGGGCGCGGGCGAGGACGCTCATATCTGGTTGAGAGCCGGCATCGCGTCCGGCTCCGTTATTGACGATGCGGGCAATCTTTTCGGCGACGTCGTCAACATCGCTGCGCGGCTTCAGGAGACTTGTCCCTCCGGCGGGATACTGGTCTCGCGCGAAGTCAGTGAATCGCCAGCCAATGGAATTCGTTTCAGGCGGACGGATGAACTCCGGCTGAAGCATATCCCAACACCGATCGAGCTCTTCGAGCCGCTTGAGAACGACCAGCCGCTTGGAGTCATTGCCGATGGCATCAGGGTCGACCTTCGTCAGCACGTGCCTGGACTCGAAGGCGCCAGCGTTCTCGCTGTGTTGCCGCTAAGGAACGACACCGGCGATCCGTCCCTCGAAGTCGTGGCGCGCGGTTTCAGCGAGGATCTCATCCTGGCGCTTTCCCACACACGGCAGTTCCCTGTCGTCGATCGGAATTCGAGTTTCGCCTATCGATCTGTTGACTCGGACATTTGTACTGTCGGCCGCAAACTTGGCGCGAGCTATGTGCTGTCTGGCAGGTTGTGTGCATCGCGCGTGGAGATTGATCTCTTCGATGTCGAGATCGGCGACAAGATCTGGTCGGATCAATTCTTGGCGCCGTCTGCCGACTTGCTGACAACGCTGGCTGATATGACTGTCAGGGTTGCGGCGAGGTTGGGAGGCACGCTGGACCAAGCGCAGGGCGCGCGATTCCGGGCGCGACGGGAAAGCCGCATCGGGACGCGAGGCCTTGTATGGCGCAGCCGTTGGCATCTCGACCAGTTGACCCGGCGGGACTCTCAGGAGGCGCTTCGCCTGCTTCTGGAGGCGCGCGACAGCGATCCCGCAGACGCAGAAGTGCGGATACAGATTGCACACTGGCACTGGATCGACGCATGGACGCAGCGGCGGAGCCCGGACAATTTGTCCGAGCTCCGGCGCCTTGCGGAGGAAGCGCGCACGAGCGATCCGCTAGACAGTCGCGGCCACCTCCTGGTCGGCCTCGCTGACATCCTGTTAAAAGCCATCCCGCAGGCTCAAGCGTCATTCGAGGAGGCGATAAGGCTCAATCCAAGCCTGGCGCTTGGCTACGCCGAAATTGGAAGCTGCAGGATCGCCGCGAATGCAGCGCGTGAGAGCATCCCCCATCTCCAGCTCGCCCTCCGCCTCAATCCCCATGATTACTATGTCTTCTATGTCCTTGGAGAACTCGCCATCGCTCACTGCATGCTGGGCGAATGGGACAAGGCGATCGCCTACGCGCGTCAGGCCCTGCATCTGAGGCCCGCCTATTGGAACGCCCGGATGAGCGAGATCACAGCGCTCGTGCATAGCGGCGAACTTGACGCAGCGGCACACGCCCATGACGCATTAGTGGCGAGGACGCCCGCATTCTCCCGAAATTTTGTGGAGTGGCTGCCTTTCCAGGAAAAAGCTCTCGTCGACTTCTTCTGGAACGCCCTAGATGCCGCACGCAAACATGTCCGTACACCGGCATAAGCGTTACGCTGGCCAAGTCCGGAAGTGACTTACTTGACAGCGCGCTGCGCGTCGCTGTGGCTGCCTTTGTGGGGGGGCGCATGATCGAGCCGAAATACTACACGAAAATTCGCGCCGCTCAGGCCGCGCCGCCGACCAAGGCGGAGCTTGCTGAGTTCGACTTTTCAGTACTCAAGGGAGGGGGAGGGGTTGGCGCCAGCCTCGCGCAGAGCAGGTTGGTTCACGCGCTCCTGAGGCGGTTCTGGCCTGTCGGGCGCATCGGCGGACTGGGGTGGGCAGTACGCCACGCTGATGTGTCGGACATGCGGGCGCGGTGGGAAGACTTCAACGCACCCTACGGGCTCGAGATGCGCGATTTGACCGGAGGTGAAGACTTCGCGCTCGGTCTCCAGGATGGCCCCGTCTACCAGCGCCAGCTCGGGTTCATGAAATCCGTGATGCGCGCCGATGACCTGCCGCGCGTGGCGCGGAATGCACGCCAGATCGCGGAGCATGCCGTCGCATACTCAGGGGGCGAGATCGACGCCGTGGAGGACCTCCTGGTCCGTGTCGCGGTCGAGACGTGCGCGGACTACTACGGATTGTCGGTCGATGAGCCAATCCAATTTGCGCACTGGCTGATGTCGTTGAGCACCTTGCTGTTTGCCGACTATCTGGGCGATCCCAAGGTGCGGCGCCTTGCGCTTGCAGGCGCCGTCAGGGTTCGCCGTGTCATGGATGATGCCATCCTCAGGGCCCACGAGATTGCGCGCTGGCAGCTCGCGCCGCCGCCACCCGATTCCACGATGACGTCTGTCTTCGGACAGTCCGTTCGCTGGTATGAAGAAACGCTGGTCGGCAGGTTCGTAGCCCTGCAGCTTGCCGATCCAATGAGCGGGCCGTCCGACGGCGAGATACGCGCCATGCTGATCGGCATGGCGGTTGGCTATGTTCCAACAGGCGGCGGGGCAGGGGGAAACATCCTTGACGTGCTGCTGCAGCGCCCGGAATGGCTGGCGAAAGCGCACGACGCGGCACGCGAAGGACGAGATGAGGCGCTGAGCCGAATTCTGACTGAAGCCATGCGCTTCTCGCCTCCGATCAATCCGGGCGTGCCGCGCTACGTCACCCGGGATACACAGCTTGGGGGCGTCAAGCTTCCAGCAGGCGCAACGATCATCGCTGCATCATCTGCAGCAATGTTCGACCCGCGCGTCGTGTCAGATCCTGAGTGCTTCAATCCGGACCGCGACGTCAGCCGTGACCTGCAGTTCGGCGGCCCATTTATCCACTACTGCATCGGTGAGCAGCTTACGCGCGTGCTCCTTCTGGAATCGTTCAAGCCCTTGCTCAGAGAGAAGGCTCTCACTCGTGCGCCAGGAAAGGCGGGGCAGCTTGAGAAGACCGGTCCGTTCCCGCAACACCTTGGTGTTGTCTTCAGACCCCTTATCGGACGCCGTTTCCAGTCGATGGTGACGATCTGCATCCCGGTAACCGAACCCGTGCCCGTTTCGGTTCTCGACAAGCATATCGACGTGTTCGGCAATCCCGCTTCTACCTCAATCGCCAAGGCCCTCGACAACACCCAGCTGGTTCACTTCGCGCACATCTCGGCGATTGCCGGCGATCGAAGCGACGCAGGAAAGCAGACGGGTCCATCCTGGCTGATCATCGAGTTGAGCGTGGACGGTCCACCGGACACCGCAATCGACGCATTTGTTGATGCGTTCGGCGATCCCTTGCTAAATCTGTTTGTGCTCGCGACGTCGGTTCGCACGGGTGCTGATCTCAAGGCTCTGCTGCGCAAATGTGTCAGGCGCCTGGTCGCGGGTCGCGTGCTCGGAAGCGATACGACGGCAAGCGGCGTCAACTTTGCTGGCACGCCGGAGCTCTCGGTCCCGCGAATCAAACGAGACGCAGAAGTCGCCGACGCGGCGCGGATCCATCTCGATCAGCACCTGAAGCATCATCTCGCATCTGGTTCGCAGGCAAGCGCTGCAATGGAGTGGGTGAGGGCGCGCATGCAGGAAGGGGAGTTCAGGAAGGATCTTGTACGACCAGCATCCATCATCCCTGCCGCGTCGCGTCGAGCAGACCGGACACTTGGCAGCACCATTGCTTCCCTGTTTTCAGACTGGTCGTTCTCGGGCAAGCTCGTCGGACTGCTGATGCTTTCGCTTCTTGCGCACTACGTGCTGTCACATGGCCTATACAGCGGGAAGCAGGCCGGACTCGCTGTCCTGATTGCCGTTCGGGCGCTGGTATCGCTTGGCATTGGCCTTCTGGTTGCCTGGCTGGCTGCTGCGGTCTGGCGGTGGACAAGCGGCGCCGCTGCGCGTCGACAGCCGCAATCCGCCTTCCTGATTGAGCATGTCGGGACGCTGTCGGCTCTTGTCACCTTGGTCGGGCTTGCTCATTTCGTCGTATTCTACAATGGCATCGGCGTTCCTGACTGGGACGGGGCCGCCTACGTCGGACGGATAGCGCTCGTGTTCGCGGTCTTCGTTGACCTTCTGACATCCCTGGTGGTTGGAACGCTTGTCGCGGCAGTCGTCGCGATTGCGATCGCGCTCGTGCTGATATTCCTGCTTCGTCGGAGCGAGGTGTCGGCGCCTACTGAGGATTTCGATCCGAAACTCGCCGACGTTCAGGAGCTTGTGCGGCGTGAGAATCCCGATGGCTATGCCCAGAACCACATCATCGCGGTAACGCCGCTCAAGACTAACCCGCGCTGGCTGCGCCGGCTCACCCTCGGCCTTGCTTTCTGGGGGATCGAGAAGCTCGTTCAGCACCGGTTTCGTCCCGGCTTTGTGCTGGATATCGGGACGATCCACTTCGCGCGCTGGTTCCGGCTTCCTGGGTCGGACAAACTCGTCTTCACGTCCAACTATGACGGAAGCTGGGAAAGCTATCTCGAGGATTTCATTACCAAGGCGCATCTCGGCCAGACAGCGGTGTGGAGCAATGGCGTCGGGTTCCCGAAGACAAGCTTCCTCATGTTCGATGGCGCCACCGACGGGGCCAAGTTCAAGAGGTGGGTCCGGCGCCAGCAGGTCCCGACGCGGTTCTGGTATTCTCGCTATCCGGAACTCACGACGTCGCAGATTCGCGCCAACGCCTTGATCTGCGAGGGTCTTGCAAAGGCCAGGACCGATAGCGACTGCAAAGCCTGGATCGACCTGTTTGGCAGTGCGCCGAGGCCGAACACAGTGCTGGAGTATCACGAAATCCAGGCGCTCGTTTTCAGCGGAATGGGCAAGTTGCGCGCCGCAGAGCTTGTCCCCGTCCAGCTGCCCGACGACCGGTCATTGTGGCAGGGCTGGCTCAAGGCGTTGATCGGAGTTCATGACCTGCCGGGACATGTCGCCGTGACAGCGCCGGACGCCAGCAGGCGCGCCGTCCTCACCTTCGGCGAAAACATACCATGCGACACGGCCGCGGCGCTCGCTTTCTCCAGCGAAGGGCTCAGGCACATGGGGCTCGACAAGCTCGACTTCCGGGCCGGCGGCAATGCCGATGGTTCAACCCTCGGGACCTTCCCGACGAGCTTCCTTGATGGAATGCTCAGCGAGGCGCGTGCGCGTGTGCTTGGCGATACAGGCGAGAGCGCTCCGCAATACTGGTCCTGGGCGGGCGAGCGCGCCGCGCCACATGCCGTGCTGATCGTCTACGCCGCCGATCCGGCACAGCTCTCCACGCGCGTTGCCGCGCTCAAGCGCGAGATGCAGGATCGCTTCGGCATTCGGACGCTCGACAGCATAAGCATGGTCGATCTTCCATGTGGCGGAGGGGGCATGCGCGAGCCCTTCGGCTTCAATGACGGAATTTCGCAGCCGGTCATGCGTGGCACTGGGCGTTTCCACGAGGGCATTGATCCGATACATGTGGTCGCGCCCGGAGAGTTCATCCTTGGCTATGGCGACAACCGTGGCGACACGCCGCCCTCGCCCCTCGTGTCTGCCGAGCATGATCGTGATCTGCTGCCGAGCCTGACCTCGGACCTGCCCGACCGGTTTCCGGGGTTTGAGCCGGGTCGCGCAAGGGCGCCGCGGGATCTCGGCCGGAATGGCTCATATCTCGTCATCCGCCAGCTTGAGCAGGATGCTGAGGGCTTCCACGCGCATGTCCAGCAACAGGCCGACCGCCTCAAGCAGGACTTCCCGGGTGCACCAGTCACCGCGGAGCTTGTCGCCGCCAAGATGGTTGGACGCTGGCCAGATGGATCATCGCTTGTGCGCCATCCATTTGTGTCTGGCGGTAAACCGGACAATGAGTTCCTCTATGGCGTTGAGGACCCGCAGGGCATTCGCTGTCCCTTTGGCGCCCACGTCCGCCGCGCCTTCCCGCGCGACAGCCTGAAGCCTGACGACCCCTCGCAGCTCAGCATCAGCAACCGGCACAGGCTGCTAAGACGAGGCCGACCCTACTCATCTTCGAGGGGAGGGGAGGCGAAGGGGCTTCTCTTCATATGTCTCAATTCAGATATCGAACGTCAGTTCGAATTTGTGCAGCAGACCTGGATCGCCTCGCCGAACTTTCACGGCCTGGCAGGCGAACCAGATCCGCTTGTGTCATCCGCGCCTGATGCAGAATCCTCCGAACGCAGGGATTTCACGATACCGACGCCCTCTGGCCCTATTGCGGTTCGGGACATTCAGTCCTTCGTCACGGTTCGCAATGGTGGATACTTCTTTCTGCCTGGCCGCACGGCGATTCTTTTCCTGGCCACTTTCGAGATCGCGCCCGCCTAGTCCGGTAAACTCATCACGACCCACAGTCCATCCTTCCTGACGACAAGCCCGCGCTCCTTGAGATCACTCATGGCACGCGAGGTGGCTTCCCGGCTGGCGTGAACCCGCTGCCTGAGATCGGTAATCGTGGGCGGCGCGGCCAGCCGGACAAGCTCACCCGGGACCTTGCTGGGGGACCCAAGTCGCACCAGCTCTCGATGGACGCGGAAGGCGACGGTTCTCCCGAACAGGTCAGCCATGTGTCCCGAAGTCTGGACAAGCCGGCGCGCCAAAAGGCGGGCAATCGCAAGAGCGACTTCGCCGTGTTTGCTTGCGATGGACAGGAAGGCGATGCGATCAATCGCAAAGACCTGCACGTCGGTCGCTGCGATCACAGTCGAAGTCCGCATCTGACCCGTGAGCGCGGCGAGTTCTCCGATCAGCTCCCCAGCTTTCGCGTCGGCGAGCCAGACTTCCTGGCCGTCATCCAGGAGGCGAATCGTGCGGAGCTCGCCAGACCCGACAAGAAAGACATCTGTGTCCTCGTCCATTTCCTCGACAAGGACGGCGCCCGGGCGGAGCCGCTTTGGATGACTGGCTGTCGCAAGCGACCTCACGGCCGGGTGGCCGGAGATGAGCCCTGTGAACTTCGCCCAGACATCCTCGATCAGAGCTGAGCTGCCCCCGTCCGCCATCATCACTTTCCTGATGTGAAAATTGCCAAGTGTGACGAAGATCACAGAGCCAAATGCAAAGTCATGGCAAGACCTGAGTGCTCAATTTCGGGCGCGTGCACCTCTGCGCACCTGGTCTCCCTGGGTTGGGGGGCGGGCTGATCCGCTGACGAACGTTGGGTGGTCTGGGGGCCACCCAACGGTTCGGACGCGCCACGCCAATCGGCATCTCGAGAACGTCTGCTTTCTCGAACGCCGCGAACATCGGCCTCATATGACGGCAACGGCACGTTCAGAGGATTGTGAAGTGGGCGATCTGGCCAACGTTCGCTGTGCGAACGCGCCGCTGGACCGTGGGCAAACAAACGCACAGACAGGAATGCCCCTGCAGCTGATGCGAGCGCTGGTCGTCGACGGCGACCCGACAAGGCGGCGGCTTGTCATGCCAGCCCTCCAGGAGCGCCATTTCGAGGTCGTCGAATCATCCGACTTCACCGAAGCCCTGCGATACATCTGCCAAAACAGCGTCGATCTTGTCGTTGCAGAACTCCATCAGGCCCAGCGCCCCGACCCGATCAACCTGCCCTGGTTGATTCGCATCGGCGCTTTCGGAGAGGTAGCGCCGCCGCTTATCCTTTATCTCGATCCTGCGCTCACCACCTCGATCGACCTAACGGGGCCAATGGCCGAGGCCTTCATCATTCCCGCACCGATAGCCATCTGTGATCTTGACGATGCGCTGGACGCGGCATTGGCGCTTGGCGACCCCGCCGATCGATGATCTGTCCCGGTGCTGTAAGGCTAAAGCAAACCAGTCTCTGCCAAGGCCGTGGCTATTGGCTTGCACGAGACCCCGCCCCGAATTTCCTGCAAGCGGTATCGCGTCAAGCCAGCGGCCCGTCAGCACGCGGTCTGGCTCTACTTTCGCTTCGCGCTGAGTCCACGCGACGTGGAAGAAATGCTGGAACATCGCGGCATTGACGTGAGTGACGAAACGATCCGTGCCTGGACGGTAAAGTTCGGTCCGAAGATCGCCGCCAGCCTTCAACGACACAAACTCCCGCCGTCATCACGGTCGCATCTCGACGAGATCGTCTGCAAGATCGGAGGGGAGCGGGGGTTCCTTTGGCACGCTGTCGATGACGAAGGCGACGTGCCGGACCTTGTTGTTGAAAAGAGGCGCGATACGCCTGCAGATCAAGAACTGTTGCAGCAATAGCTTCGCAGCCAGCCCGTCGAGCCGGAGAGCATCGTAGCGGACGGGTTGGCGTCGTCCGGTTCAGCGCTTCGGTCGGACAGCCGGGAAGAGATTCATCGGGCTGGTCGTTTGCGCCAGAACAATCGGGTTGAAAGCTCGCATCTGCCAATCGGGCGACGCGAGCGAAAGACGCTCGCGGCAGATTCTCAGACCTCGGCGCAGCGATTTTAACGACGCTTGCTGCGACCCACAACGCGTTCGATCTGCAGCGACACCTGACCAGCCGATCGTCGCTCAGGATCTTCCGCGCATGGGAGGACTCCGACTGGGCGAGGTCGGTCACTTATGCGAACTCCTGCGTATTGCCTGAGATCCTGGTTTACCGAGTTTAGCCGTCAGTCCCGTCTCGCGCGCGATCAATGTTCGGAACGAGAAGGCTGATGGCGAGAAGACCAAATGCATAGGCCGCGCCGCACATGAGCAGCATCGGCAGGTATGATCCTGTCCCGTGCAGGACGAAGCCGGTCAGCTCCAGCATGCCAAGGCCGCTGAGATTGCCGAATGTGGCGCCAAACCCGACCACAAGTCCGACCCGGGCCGGAGAGAAGAGATCGGTCGCAAGTCCAAACACATTTGCCGAAAAACACTGGTGAGCGGCCAGCGTCAGGCCTAGCAGCAGTACGCCGACCCACAGGTTCGGCGCCAGCATCACGAGCGGAACGGGCAGGGCTGCGAGGGCCGACAGGAGCATCGGAATCTTGCGTGAGGCATTTAACGAGCGCCCCTTGATCATCAACCGTGTCGAGAGCCATCCCCCGAACAGCGATCCGCAGGCCGCCATCAGAAAGATCGCTGCCACGGGCAGTGCAAGTTCGGCTGTGTCCAATCCGAACCGCTTGTGAAAGAGATCAGGTCCCCAGAACAGGAGAAAGGCCCAGACAAAATCGGTGAGGAATTTGGCGGCGGCGATGGCCCACGCCCGCCGGTCAGTCAAAATCTGCACGAAGTCGTTAAGTCGGCGCTTCGTGGCGGGGGGTGCGGCGGACGCGATCGGTGGATCGAGTTTCGGAGGCCGCGGCAGGAAAAACCAGAAGGCGAGCCAGATGAACCCGACTGCACCCGTGATGACAAACGCCATCTTCCACCCGAATGCGACTGCAATCGCAGGCACGACAAGCGGTGTTGCGACCGCGCCAATGTTCGGCGCAGTGTTCATGATGCCCAGCGCCAGTGAGCGGTCGCCGCCTCGAAACCAAGTCGCCACGGTCTTGACGGCTGCGGGCGTCCCGACCGCCTCGGTGACGCCGAGCGCAATGCGAACTCCGATAAAGCCGGCCACCGTGGTGACGAACGCATGAGCGATACCCGCCAGGCTCCAGGCTCCGACGCCGATTGCGTATCCCCAGCGTAGCCCGACGCGATCAACGAACCAGCCGGCCGCCATGATCGAGCAGACGGTCGCAAGCTGGAAGCCGGACACGATGTGGGCGTAGTCCAGGTCAGTCCAGCCAAACTCGTCCTCAAGCATCGGCTTGAGCAGGGCGATCGCCTGACGGTCGATGTAGTTGATCATCGCTGCGGCGAAGACGAGGGCAAGCGCTGCCCAGCGCAGACGGTCGGACGCGGCGTATGTCCTTGGGTCTTGTCGCGCCATGTGAGGAGGTTCCGATCCAGCTACCCGATCGGGCAAGTGTAGCCCGTGTCGCGGCAGGCGCAAATTGCAGGAGTGGCGAGCTAGAAGCCAAGTTCGGCCATGGTCACGACCCGCCCTTCGCGCGCGCTGATCTCGGCGGCGGCGCCGATCGCTACGGCCCGCAATCCATCCATCGCCGTGACCACGGTCGGTCCTGTTCCCATGATCGCGTCCAGAAATGCGAGGAGCTGGTAGTAGACAGACCCATGATGTGTGCCGGCCTTGAGCGCTGCTTCATCGACCGGCACGTGACGCTTCGTCACCTCCTTGGGAGCGCCAAGCGGAACACGAAGTGAGCGGACAAGATCGCCCGCGGGTATGAATGCTTCAAGCCGGGCTGTGTCGCCAACCGCTGTCAGCGTCTCCTGCTGCTCGGCGCCTTCGGCGAACATGCAGAGGTCCAGCATGGCGCGGACGCCATTGTCGAAATCGACAATTGTGAAACTGTTGTCGATGATATCGGGCTGCCTGCCGCCATAGCGTTCATCGAGATGGTTCACATCCATGGCGCCTGAGCAGAAGACCCGAACGGGTTCGGCGTTGACGATCAACCGCATCAGGTCGAAGAAATGGCAGCATTTTTCGACCATGGTGCCGCCGGTATTGCTGCTGAAGCGATTCCAGTCCCCGACCTTCACAAGGAAGGGAAAGCGATGCTCCCGGATGGTGAGCATGACAAGGCGGCCCACGGATCCTGCGCGAACGTCCTGCACAAATTGTGCGGCCGGCGGCATGAACCGATACTCCATCGCGGTCCAGAAGACAGCCTTGTGGCGTTCAGCCCGGTCGACCACCCAGCGCGCGTCTTCAAGCGCTGTGCAAAGCGGCTTTTCGCAGAGAATGTGAACGCCGGCGTCGAAGAGCGGTTCAAGCACTGCCCTGTGGGTGAAGTTTGGCGACGAGACGATCACGGCATCCAGCGCTGCGCCCGCCACCATTGATTCTACGCTGTCGAACGTCGCGATGCCTCCCCATCTGCCGCCAGCTTCCTCGAGACTTGCCTTCAGGGAGCTTGGCTCGGGATCAGCCAACGCGACCAGCCGGGCCGTGTCGACAAGCCCGATATTGCGGATATGCTCGCGCGCCATCATGCCCGCGCCCACAATACCGAAGCGAAGTGCGGACATGGAAAAGCCCTTGGAAAAACCCACAAGGTGGATGTGTTGAGCGCAATGCCCATTCTCACTTCCCACGCCCGCCGTCCCCTCGGCAAGGGGGGGGTGAGCGTTCCGCGGATTGGCTGGGGTCTCTGGCGCTTCCGCGGAGACGACGTACGCGCAGCGCGGGCGCGGGTAGATGCTGCGATCGAGGCGGGCCTCGACCTGTTTGACACGGCCGACGTCTATGGCCCCGACAATGGCGAGCCATTCGGTGCGGCGGAAGCCTTGCTTGGCCGCGTGTTCGCCGAAGCTCCGTCCCTGCGTGACCGGATCGTGCTGGCGACCAAAGGCGGCATCGAACTCGGAACGCCGTACAATTGCAGTGCGGACTACCTTGTTCGCGCCTGCGAGGCTTCGCTCCAGCGGCTGCGGGTGGAGGCGGTAGACCTCTACCAGATACACCGGCCCGATCTAATGGCTCATCCGGGTGAGGTTGCTTCTGCCCTCGACGCCCTGCGGCGGGCCGGCAAGATCCGAGAAGCCGGTGTTTCGAACTATACTCCGGCGCAGGTCGCTGCGCTTCAGGCCCACCTTCCATTTCCGCTTGCGAGCATCCAGCCCGAGTTTTCTCCCCTGGCCCTCGCGCCGCTGACCGACGGAACGCTTGACCAGGCGATGGCGCACGGACTTGCCGTATTTGCCTGGTCGCCGCTGGCAGGGGGACGACTCATTTCGGGTGCCGGTGCGCGCTCGGCTGAAGTGATGCGCGCTCTTGCCCCCATCGCGGCGCGGGCAGGCGTAGATGAGAGCGCTGCAGCCTATGCATGGATAATGGCGCACCCAGCCGCGCCCACGCCGCTCGTCGGCACACAATCGCCCTCGCGAATCCGCGCCGCAAGCGATGCCTTCAAGGTCATTTACTCGCGGCAGGAATGGTACGCTGTTCTGGTCGCGGCCAGGGGGGAGAAATTGCCATGACCAGCAAAGCCGAAATGCGTGGACCATGCGAAGTGTCCTGGTTCAGCGCTCTTTGCGATGACGACTACGAATACCTTGGTGTCCCGGATCCAGCTCTGAAATCCAGTTTCGACCACTGTCGCAACATCGCACTGGCCGCAGAGACCGGCGGGTTCGACAACCTGCTGCTGCCGTCCGGATACGCGCTGGGAATCGACTCGATCGCGTTCGCGGCGGGCCTTGCCCCGCTCCTCAAGCGGATGCGGCTGCTTGCGGCTATCCGTTGCGGAGAAATGTGGCCGCCCCAACTGGCCCGCCAGCTCGCAACGCTTGACCAGATGCTTGGCGGTCGGCTGACCGTGAACATCATTTCAAGCGATCTTCCCGGCGAGAGCCTCGCGAGCGCGCCGCGCTATGCGCGCACCGTCGAGGTCATGAAAATCGTCGGCGCCCTGATGAACGGGGAAGCGGTCGATCACGCCGGCGAATTCTACAAGCTGAAGCTTGAGCCGCCGCGCATCCGTACAGTCTCCGGCCGGCGGCCTGCCTTCTACTTCGGCGGTCTGTCGCATGACGCGCGCGAGGCTGCTGCGGAAGCAGCCGACGTATATCTGATGTGGCCGGATCGGATCGAGGTGGTAGGCGAGATTGTCTCGGATCTTTCGGCGCGGGCCGCTCGTCGGGGTCGGTCCCTGAAGTTCGGTTATCGTGTCCATGTCGTCGTGCGCGAGAGCGAGGCCGAAGCTCGCATCGCCGCCGACAGGCTGCTCAGCAGGCTTGATGATGAAGAGGGCGCCCGGATCCGGAGCAGATCTCTGGACAGTGCTTCCTATGGCGTGCGTCGCCAGGCCGAGCTGCGCGAGGCTTCGGGGACAGAGGGGTATGTCGAGGACAATCTCTGGACCGGCATCGGCAGGGCCCGGTCTGGCTGCGGCGCAGCTATCGTTGGAGATCCCGACCAGGTACTTGCGAAGCTGAATGCCTATCGCGAACTCGGGATCGACGCCTTCATCCTGTCCGGATATCCGCACCTGCATGAGGCCGACCTCTTCGCAAGGCACGTTCTGCCGCGGCTCGACCACGGGCCGCTGCACCTGTCCGGCGTCAGCGCCACAGCGTGAGCGCGGTCAGACGGTGCTCATGATCGTCCGCTGTTCGTTCTCCAACTGAGGAGGGCGTTTCAGCCGCACGCCGGGAACAAGTGGTGCGTCTTGCCTGGCGTGCCGTTGAGCGGACAATCCCGCAGCCATTGCTCATATGCGTGATCTGGCTTCGCGAAGCCTTGACGCTGCATCCTCGGGCGTAAGGTCGCGTTGAGGCATGCCCAACATCTCGAAGCCCACCATGAACTTGCGCACAGATGCGGAGCGCAGAAGTGGCGGATAAAAGTGCGCGTGCAGCACGAAGCCCGAGTCTGGCTGCATACGAGACGGTCTCTGGTGCCATCCCATTGTGTAGGGGAAGGGTGCATCGAAGACAGCTTCATACATGCGCGTGAGATCCGACAGAATACCTGCAAGAGCGCTCCGCTCTGCCTTGTGCAGTTCGGTCACGTCCCCAAGGGCGCGTCGCGGCAGCAAGAGGGTTTCAAAAGGCCAGGCGGCCCAGAATGGCGTCACGACAACAAAGTGATCGTTCTGGCACACGATCCGCTCGCCGCTCTTCAACTCGCGCTCCACGTAGTCGAGCAGAAGCGGGCGTCCGTGTGCCGCCATCCACTCGAGCTGGCGGTCGCTTTCTCTCGCGAGTTCATTCGGCGTCGAACTGGTCGCCCAAATCTGGCCATGAGGATGAGGGTTGCTGGCCCCCATCATCTCCCCCCGATTTTCAAAGATCGTCACTGCACCGATGTCGGGTCGTGTTGACAGCTCTGCATACTGTGAAGCCCAGGTCTCGACCACGGCCTCAAGCTCGGGCGATGTCATCCGTGACATGGGGCGACTGTGGTCCGGAGAGTAGCAGATCACGCGGCAGATGCCGGTTTCAGGTTGTGCGACAAGGATCGCATCACTTTCGGGAGGCTCAGATGCTCCGAGTAGTGCGGGGAAGTCGTTCTCGAATACGTGGACGCCCTCATACTGGGGATTTCGATGGCCATTGGATCGCGGATTCCCCGCACACAAATAGCAGTCAGGATCGTGAACGCTGGTTTGCTGACGCGCCGGAGAGGACACCGAGCCTTGCCAGGGTCGCAGAAGCCGGTGCGGTGAAACCAACACCCAGTCACCTGTCAAAAGATTCTGTCGCTTGTGGGCGCCGTTGATCATGACGTGATCTCGCAAGCGCCGTCGGCAATGCGACAAACGAGTGAATTTGCCAGGATCCCAGTCTGCACGCGGTACGCGTCCCTTATCGTGCCAGACGCAGTTGCCACTGCGCCAGCGTCCACAAATGCAAGCACGGCTCCGCCAAATCCGCCGCCCATTTGTCTTGCGCCGTAGACGCCGCTTGTCTGGCTGGCGATGTCGGCAAGAATGTCCGTTTCCCTGCATGTGACGTCAAAATCGTCGCGCAGGCTGGCGTGGGACTCATTCATCAAGCAGCCAACCTTTGACAGGTCGCCGGCGGCGAGCGCTTGCGCTGCCATAACCACTCTTTCGTTCTCGCTGACAACATGGCGTGCCCGACGCATCTGACGTTCGGAAAGAATGCTCTTGTCCAGCATGGCGTGGCTGGCATCCCTGAGTACGCGGAGTCCAAGCTGCTCAGCCGCTGTCTCGCAATCTGCACGTCGCGCTGCGTAGCCTCCGTCCACCAGCCGATGACGGACCGTGCTGTCGATCAGCAGAAAAGCCACGTTCGGCGGTACGGGCGCGCGCTCGTATGTCAGCGACCGGCAATCCAGAACCAGCGCATGCCCCGCTATGCCATTGGCGGAAATGAACTGATCCATCACGCCACACGGCACGCCCACATACTTTGCCTCTGCGGACTGGGCCCACAACGCGATTTCGACCGGACTGGCGGTGACGCCAGCACATGCGAGCATCGCCAGCATGGTGGAGATCTCCAGCGCAGCCGACGAACTTACTCCGGCACCTTCCGGGACGTTGCCATGGATGACGAGATCGCAACCGGGAACTTCAATTCCAGCGTCGCGAAGCGACTGCCTTACACCTGAGACATAATCCACCCAGGATCCCGAACGGACAAAGCTGGGCGCGATCTCGGCTTCTTCTTGCCTGCCCAGCGCCATGGCGCGGATCGTGTCACTCCCGTTCCTGGCCATTGCGACGAGACAGAAGCGATCTATCGCCGCCGGCATGACCAGTCCCTCGGAGTAATCAGTGTGTTCGCCTATGATATTGATACGGCCCGGAGCCGCGAATACACGCGGGCGTCCGCCAAAACGGGATGTGAAGGCCTGAACAACGACATCCTCGGTCTGCGCGATCATGCGTGATCCTGCTTCCGCCAGGCCCGATCTGGCTACTCCTGATCGACTGCACTAGTACGGGTGAATGCGTGTTGGAAGGTGAACGGCGATGAAATTGGGAGTCTGCTACTATCCGGAGCATTGGCCAGAGCAGATGTGGGCCGACGACGCGAGGCGGATGGCGGACCTCGGTCTGACGTGGGTACGCATCGGCGAGTTCGCCTGGAGCCGGATTGAGCCTGATCCGGCAAGATTTGATTGGTCATGGCTGGACCGGGCGATCGAAACCCTGGGTGCAGCGGGCCTGAAAATTGTCATGTGTACGCCGACTGCAACGCCTCCAAAATGGTTGTTGGATGCAAGCCCTGACATGCTGGCTGTTGACTCACGCGGAGCACTCCGGCGCTTCGGGTCGCGTCGGCACTATTGTTTCTCCAGCGAAAGCTATTTGCTGCAGTCTGCCCGAATTACAAGGGAGGTGGCGACCCGCTACGGTAAGCACACCGCAATTGCTGCCTGGCAGACCGACAATGAGTATGACTGCCATGACACGACGATCTCCTATTCGGAAAATGCACGCCAGGCCTTCAGGAGCTGGCTCGAGCAAAAGTACTGTAACGTCGCAAACTTGAATCGCGCCTGGGGCACTGTTTTCTGGAGTCAGGAATACCGCTCATTCGACGAGGTCGATCCGCCTTTCCAGACAGTCACGGAAGCCAACCCTTCGCATCGGCTCGACTACCGGCGGTTCAGCTCGGATCAAGTGGTCCGGTTCAATCGCCAGCAGACAGGCATTATTCGAGAGCTGTCGCCTGGACGCGATATCCTTCACAACTTCATGGGGGTGTCGACGTCCTTCGACCACTTCGATGTAAGCAAGGATCTCGACGCGGCGTCTTGGGATTCCTATCCGCTCGGCTTTCTGGAGCAGGGACCCTGGCAGGCTGATGTCAAAGCGCGCTATCTCAGACAAGGGCATCCGGATTTCACCGCCTTCCATCACGATCTCTATCGAGGGGTTGGTCGCGGGCGCTGGTGGGTCATGGAACAGCAGCCCGGTCCCGTGAACTGGGCGCCATGGAATCCTGCGCCCCTGCCAGGCATGGTACGCGCATGGACATGGGAGGCGTTCGCTCATGGCGCTGAAGTTGTCTCCTATTTTCGATGGCGACAGGCGCCGTTTGCCCAAGAGCAGATGCATGCAGGGCTTCACACGCCGGACAATCGCGAAACCGCAGGCGCAGCTGAAGTGCGACAGGTCGCGCGCGAAGCAGATGAACTGGTCGGCGCAGAGACATCGAGAGCATCTGTGGCGCTGCTGTTTGACTATGCGGCGAAGTGGTTGCTCGACATCCAGCCGCAGGGAGCCGATTTCGACTACTTCCATCTTGTCCTGGAATTCTACGCGGCCTTGCGACGCGGCGGTCTGAATGTCGACGTCCTGCCGCCTGACGCACCACTGGACGGATACCGTCTGATCGTCGTGCCGAGTCTGCCCATTCTGGAAGGCAGCCTGATCGAACGGCTTTCAGCGTGCGGCGCGCAGATCATCATCGGGCCAAGGACAGGGTCGAAGACAGGCGATCTGCAGATCCCCGCAAGCATGCCGCCTGGGCCGCTGCAGGAGGTCATGCCGCTTCGCGTTACCCTTGTCGAAAGCCTTAGACCCGGCTGGGTCGAGGCCGGCGATTTCGGTGTTTCCAGATGGCTCGAGCACATCGCGACAGAACTGGCGCCACTCGCAAGAACCGCGTCAGGTAAAGGCTTCTGGTACCGCCATGGCAAGTTTCAATATCTCGGGGCCTGGCCGAGCGCAGATCTGCTGGATGTCGTTGTGAAAGCCACTGCGGAGAGCGCCGGGATTCCGTTCTTGAACCTGCACGAAGATCTCAGAATCAGAAGGCGGGGAGAGGTCGTATTCGCAGTCAACTATGGTCCAGAGACGATTGATCTCTCATCTTGCGTGCCCGCGGCAGCGACCCTCGAGTTCATTCTGGGCGGTCTCCTGCTTCCCCCGGCGGGCGTGGCCGCATGGCGCGAGGCGTAGCCGTCAAATCCGTGCGAGGTGAATGAGCCATGCCGTCTGAGGATCCGCGAGAGGCAAACTGAGACCCGTCTCCTCAAGAACGCGGGCGGAGAACGTTCGGCCGCCGAGCCACGCTTCTGTGTCATGTATGCGCCGCTTCGCGATCTCGGGCCATGGTTCTGGCAGGGTGATGCGATATCTTGCGGCGTGATCAAGGCCGGGAAATCGGATTGGCGCAGCCTGGGCGTGACTGGCCACCTCCGTGCGGCACACCAACGCCAGGGCTTCGTCAGCATTTTTCGAGACGCAGATAGTCGCATCGGCACCGTCCTCTGAACGCCACCTCAGCAGACGTCCGGAATGCAGCAAACCTCGAAAGTTTTTGTAGTGCGCGATATGGATCGCGAGTGTTTCGCGGTCTTTCGGATTCAGCCTGCGTGGATCCATCTCGACGCCAAGGTGCCCGAACATCGCGACCCTGGCGCGAAACGCCATGGGCAGCTCCCTTCCGGTGATCGGGTTGGGGCTGGGCCCGACATGCGCGCCAATCGTCTCAAGCGGCAAGATCAGATTTGCCCAGCATTGTATCCGCACACGCTCAATCGCATCTGTTGAATCGCTTGGCCATACGCGCGTTGTACGTTTCAGGATTTCGAGGTCAACGCGTGCGCCGCCGCTGGCGCAGGATTCGATCTCGACATTCGGATGCGCCATACGCAGGCTGTCCATCAACGCGTATGTGCCGCGGGTGATATGAGCGGCGGCCGGCATGTCTGCGCTGACAGCGGGAAAGAGGAAGCGATTGCAGTCCCATTTCAGGTAGGCGATGTCATTTTCCGACAGCAGGCGATCGAGCTGTTCGAACAGGTGGTCGCGAACCTCGCTTCGCGACATATCCAGCCAAAGCTGGTTCCGCATTGTCGGCCGGTCAGCATTGCGGGCGTGTACGCACCAGTCCGGATGCGCACGGTAAAGGTCACTGTCCGGGTTCACCATCTCAGGTTCGATCCAGATGCCGAGATCCATTCCAAGCTGGTGTACATGCTGAATCAGCGGAGCGAGCCCATTGGCGAACCGCTTCCGGTCAACGCGCCAGTCCCCAAGTGAGGACGTGTCGTCGCGGCGCCCTGCAAACCAACCGTCGTCGACCACAAACCGTTCTATCCCGATGTCCGCGGCCGCGCTGGCGAGTTCCTTGAGCGAAGTCTCATCGAACGAGAAGTAGGCGGCTTCCCACGAGTTGAAATGGACACGGCGCATGCTGTTCATTTGTTGCGGCAGAATGCTCGTGCGGACAAAGGGGTGGAATGCGTCGGAAACACCGTTCAACCCACGGTCCGAAAAGCATGCGTAGGCTGTCGGTGTTTCGAAGAAACCTCGCGGCGCCAGTTCCACCTCGCCAGGAGCCAGGTGAAGACCAGCATTCGCCATGCGCTGACCGCTCGGCAGTGTTTCAACCAGAAGCCGATGGTTGCCGCTCCACGCCAGATGAACGGCGAGGACGCGCCCAGTGTGATCGCCAGCAGTCGGTTCCAGTACCGCAAAGGTCGAACCCGGAAAACCAGTCCTGCCAGTCCGGTTGGTCTGTGACCATGCGCCGGGTGAGAGCGCCAAACGGAACGGCTGAGCTTCGCGTGACCAGTCACCCGACATGCACAGAATGTCGGTGGCCCAGGACGGCAGCGGCAGGCAGAGCGAAGCTGCCTGCTGCAAACGAAACGCCTTCTCGTCATCATTGTATATCGACGCTCTGGAAGCGAGCACACCCGTTTCTGGGTCAATCACATAGCTAAGCTCAACACGCAGCAGCATGCGGCGATCCACGAGGCGGATGACGAGCGCCTGGTCGCGCCGTTCGATGGTTGCCGTCGACCAGGAGATCGCGTCGTCACCAGCTTCGCGCACGCCTGAAATCGCCGGCTCTCCGAACCAGCCCATCCCGGCGGCAGGATAAAGCGATGGCTCAATCGGAACGTCAGGCGTCGACTCTCTTGGCCCGGTGCGGCTTGCAGCGTCGATCTCACTCAGATCGAGGTCATTGGGGAGGCGTATCCCGAAATGCAGCAGTCGCGGCGCTCCGCTCTCATCCGCTGCAATTGCAAAGGTCGTCCGCCCCCCATCGATGCGTTCATAGCGCGGCATGAAAACTCCCCGTAGACTGACACACTGGGGGATCGGACGATCCGCGTCGAGGTTTCAATGAGTCGCGTAACGCTGAAGGCAGGCAACTCGGTCGTGACGCTGGCTCCTGATGTGGGGGGCGGCATTTCGGAGCTCGTTCTTGCGGGGCACGACATCCTGCTGCGCGAGCGCAACGTCGAAGCCGATGACGCGGATCCCCGAAATCTAGGCGAATTTCCAATGGGGCCGTGGGTCAATCGCATCTCCAACGGCAGGTTTGCCTGGCAGGGGCGCGAAATCTGCGTGGCGGAAGGACCCGGGCATGATCCGCAGGGACTTCATGGCATCGGCTGGCGCAGATCCTGGTCGATTGCAGACAGAAGCGACACCGAAGCATCTCTCGGCATCACATGGCATGGTGGCGCGGGATGGCCGTTCCCGTTCAGGCTTACCCGGCGCTTCATCCTTGAGCCGCATGGGCTTAAAATCCAAGCGCGGCTGACCAATCTTGGATCCCAGCCGATGCCGTCCGCGATCGGGTTTCATCCATATTTTCTGACGCGAGGCGCCGTCATCAGGGCGAAGACGTCCGCTGGGTGGGTAACTGACCCCATGGGGCTTCCTGCATATCTGGGGCTTGAAGATGTTGCCGCGCGAATGCGGTCCGGTGTCGTCATTGCTGATGAGCCGCTCGATAACTGCTTCGTCGGCTGGGACGGCGTCGTCGTGATTGACTGGCCGACGCATGCCCTGACGATGCGCACCGAGCCAGCGTTGCGCTATCTGCAAGTCTATTCGCCCGTCGGTGGAGACCGTTTCTGTATCGAGCCGCAAAGCGCAATTCCGGACGCCTTCAATCGTGATCCGGCCACAAGCGGCGTGTGCGTCCTGCCGCCAGGAGCTGATTTAGGCGCAATCCTCCACCTCAACGTAACTCCGGCTGTCTGGACCCAAGTGCGCTAGACGCCGGCAGCTGCCTTCCGCTTCAGGAATGGCAATGTCGCCACGCGCCGGAAGATGATGGCATTCACCAGCAGTCCAAATCCGATGCACGCAAACAGCGTGATCGCCATCAGATGGATATAGTGGATCGGTGTCCAGACAAACGTGAAATACGCATAGAGGCTGGTGCCGAAGACAAGCGACGCCATTGCCGCTCGCGCGTCCACATTGCCGAAAGCAAGTCCGAGAATGAACGCAGAGAGGATCGGCATCGACAACAGGCCGTTGAGTTGCTGGACGAGATTGATGATCGATGCTGCGCCGGAATAGACCGGCACCAACAGGATCGATAGCACCATGAAGACAAGAGAGATCACTGTGTTCAGTCGCGCTACATTTGGCTTCGACTTCAGAAACTTCTCGTGCAGATCGCAAACGTACAGCGTGACCGATGAATTGAGCACGGATGTGTAGCTCGTCAGTACGGCGGCGACCATAAATGCGGCGAACGCGCCCGACAGCCATTCCGGCAAAACGGCGTCTACGATCCGGCTATAGGTCTGGTCGCCCAGCGGTCCCATAAGTTTGAAAGCGACAACACCTGGCACAACCACAATCGCCGGGATGAAGATGATGCGGATCACTGTTGCAGCAAGTACGCCTTTCTGCCCCTCGCGAAGGGAAGGGGCCGCCATCGCACGCTGCGTGATGGTCTGGTTTGTGCTCCAATAGAACATCTGAATGAAGATCATGCCTGTTAGCAGCGTGGGCCAGGGTATCGGTGATGTCTCGTCGCCAATCATGGAAAGTCGTTCCATGGGGATTCCGGAAAAATCAAAATTGATAGCGGCAAGCGCAAGTACGACGACGAGTGCCGCCAATCCGAGGACCCCTATGCCGGAAATGGTGTCGTAAACTGCAACCGCGCGCAGTCCGCCTGAAATCGCATAGCCTGCGCCGACAATTGCGAGGGCCCCCGCGATCACGACAAGCGGAACCTCGATGCCAAGGAGGGTCTTCAGGAAAAGGGAGCTCGTGTAGAGCATTATCGGCAGGTAGATGAAAACATTGCCGAGCAGAAAAAGAATGGAGACGCTCGCGCGAAGATACTTCGAGCCGTACTTTCGTTCCAGAAGCTCGGTCGTGGTGGTGCAGTTGTTACGGTAATAGATCGGCAGGAAGACAAAACACAGCATCAGGAGCCCGGCGATCGCCGACAGCTCCCACCACGCGAGCAGCAACATCTGGTTGCCGTTCATTCCAACGAGCTGATCTGTCGAGAGATTGGTGAGCGTTATTGAGCCTGCCACGAACGGCCACGTCAGGTTTCCGCCGGCAAGAAAGAACTCGCGATTTGAGTCCGACGAGCGGCCACCCATGCGGCGCACTTGCCATGCCGTTGCGAGAGCCATGGCGAGCGTCAAGCCGAGAAACACGGCCCACTGTACGACACTGTTCTGCAAGCCTCATCCCTCCGCAGCCACCCGATCACTGACCGTAATCTACAAGTGATAGACCGGCTAGCGCGTATACGGTCGCCATGTGAACGGGCCAATCCTGAACGGTTACTGCAGGACTGGGGGATGCCAGTCGACCGGCGCGCGGTCACCCGAACAGAGGCAGGGCGTGCGCGGCAGGACCGTCGGAAGTGAGTTCGTGCGCCCGACCTGCCATCCGGTGATCCGCCAGGTGGTCACTCGAATTGAGCACTGGACGCTGCAAATGGGACCGCGAGAGACGAGTTCGTACGGCGTCAGCAATCGTCAGACAGGTTGAGGTTTTTCACTAGCGGAGGAATTCTTGATCATCGCAGCACTTGAGGCAGCGAAGATGAGACAGAGCTCCGGGCTGCGTCAGCAGTCGGAGGAGAAGCACATCAAGGAGTTCAGCCGACGGACGCGGCGTAAGTTCTCGACAGAGGAGAAGATGCGGATCGTCCTGGCCGGCCTGCGCGGCGAGGCGCCGGTCGCCGAATTGTGCCGACGGGAAGGGGCTGCTGAGAGCCCCTGCTGCTGCTGGTCGAAGGAGTCCCTGGAAGCGGGCATGTGGCGCCTGGCCAGCGATACGGCGCGTGGGGCCATGATCTTTGCAACATTGTCAGCTCCGTCCTTGCTTGCTTCATCGACGTTACGGCCGATTCGACCGGTAGCGTCCACGGAGATGGTGTAAATTCGCTGACGGAGCGCTTCGGGCGCGCGGACCGCAAGAGTCAGCGCGCGCCCGGGGCGCGGCCGGCGGGAGGGGTGGTCATCGGAGAATCCCGGCAGGGTGGCGTTGCAACACG
>CAIMMO010000198.1 GCA_903842595.1 uncultured Alphaproteobacteria bacterium | reverse complement strand
TGCGCATAAGAAGGACAAGGTTCAGGAATGGCTCGCCCGCCATCCACGCTGGACCTTCCACTTCACGCCAACCTCGTGCTCGTGGCTCAATGCCGTCGAAGGCTTCTTCGCCAAGCTGACGCGCAGACGACTGAAGTACGGCGTCTTCCATTCCGTCGTCGATCTCCAATCCGCCATCAACCGCTTCATCCGCGAATACAACGCTTCCACTCCCAAACCCTTCGCATGGAAAGCCAACCCGGGCGATATCATCGCAGCTCGGAACCGTGGGTTCCAAACGTTGGAGTCAATCCCCTAGCACTACTTTGGCAGATTGTTTGGGCCGTCTGGCGTTTAGGGATTCCCGAATCGGCTGTTGGGTGATTCATGGGTGGTCGGCATCTCGGAGGGCCGACCATGGACAACATCTGGAAGTCTGATCTTGACCGCTGGCTTTCACCTTTCCTCAATGCCCTCCGACACAAGGCGCGGGCACGGATGTGCCCGGTTTATGTTGCGGGACTGATCGGCGCTGGTGATCGCAAGAGCGTCCAGCCCATGGCAGCGCGCGAAGGCGAGGTGGGCTACGACCAGCTTCATCATTTCATCGCCAGCGGCGTGTGGGATGCTGCGCCACTTGAGAATGTCCTGCTCGCCGAAGCCGACAGGATGGTTGGCGGCGCTGACGCTTGGCTGATCGTTGATGATACGGCATTACCCAAGAAGGGTGAGCATTCGGTCGGCGTCGCCCCGCAATACGCCTCGTCGCTCGGAAAGACTGCCAACTGTCAGTCGCTGGTCTCGCTAACGTTGGCGTCACGCGAAGTTCCGGTGATGGTTGGACTGCGGCTCTTCCTGCCCGAAAGCTGGACAGACGATCCCGAGCGCATGGCGCGGGCTCGTGTGCCGCAGGATAGGCGGACAGCTCTGACAAAGCCGCAGATCGCAATCGAGGAGATCGACCGCGTCATCGCCTCGGGCGCGCGTTTCGGCTGTGTCCTTGCCGATTCTGGGTACGGCTCCAGCGGGCCGTTTCGTCAGGCACTGAGCGAGCGCGGCCTGTTGTGGGCGGTAGGGTTGTCGCGACGCCAGAATGTCTATCCCGCTGACGTTGCTCTGATCTTCCCCATCGCGAAGACCGGAAAGCCCCGCAAGTACCACATTCCTGATCAGTCTCCTGTATCTGCTGAAGCGTTGTTGGTCGGAGGGAAGTGGCAAAGGGTCAGTTGGCGGCGGGGCACCAAAGGTCGGCTGACATCTCTCTTTGCGGCCCGCCGCGTTCGTGTTGCAGATGGCCATAAGCACCGCATGCTCGATAATCGTATGCAGTGCATGCCGGGCGACGAGGTCTGGCTCGTCGGCGAACGCCGGTCGAGCGGCCAGCAAAAATACTATGTGTCGAACCTACCAGCCGATACGAGCCTCAAGATGCTCGCCGCCACGATCAAAGCTCGATGGGTCTGTGAACAGGCACATCAACAGCTCAAGGAGGAACTTGGCCTTAACCACTTCGAAGGTCGATCCTGGAGCGGGTTACATCGACACGCCTTGATGACTATGATCGCCTACGCATTCCTCCAGTCCCGCCGCCTCAAAGCAGCGGGACGGAAAAAAAAGAATCGGGGGACCACCGCCACAGCCGAGCATGCCGG
>CAIMMO010000197.1 GCA_903842595.1 uncultured Alphaproteobacteria bacterium | reverse complement strand
CGCACGATTGCCCTGCGCCCCTTCTCGATCAAGGTCGATGGCCTTGCTCCGACTGCGCTGGCATTCGACCAGGCGTCGCAGCGTCTCTACGTGGCGCTGGGCGGAATAAACGGCGTTGCCGTTCTGGATACGAAGCGCGACAAATTGCTGGGCCTCATTCCGACAGGCTGGTACCCGAATACGCTGGCTCTTGATGGCACGGGCCGCAAGCTGATCGTTGGCACCATGCTTGGCGTTGGATCGGGGTCTTCCATCGACGGACCAGATCACCGCTATGTTCATGCCAATCGCGGAACCGTTCACGTTGTCGATCTGCCCGACGACGCCCAGCTCGCGAGCTACACCACCGCCGTCGCCGAAAATAACCGCATGCCTTTTGCCGGGGCCGCATCGGAAGCGGTCAACCGCCGTGCGTCCGCACGCGCGGTGCCGCAGCGTGCAGGCGAAGCATCGCTCATTGAGCATGTCGTCTACATCGTCAAAGAAAATCGTACCTATGACCAGCTATTCGGCGACCTGCCGCGTGGCAACGGCAAGCCGGAGTTTGTCCTGTTCGGCGAGGATGTGACCCCGAATCAGCGCAAGCTCGCAATGGATTTTGTCCTGCTCGACAATATCTACGCAACTGGTGGCAACAGCGCGAACGGCCACCAGTGGGTCACGCAGGCCAACGAGCCGTCATATACGCTCTGGCCTGGTTACCAGGGGCGGTCCTATCCGTTTGATGGGACCGATCCGCTGGCCTATTCGGCCCGCGGCTTCATCTGGGATGCGGCGCTGGCGCGCGGCAAGTCGGTCGCCGTATTCGGGGAGTATGCGCCTCGCCTCGGCTGGGACCAGGCCGGGCGTTTGGACATGCTGAATCGCTGGAAAGCCGGCGAGACGCTCAAGGGCTTGTGGGATACGCGCTCTCCGATCCCTCCGCTCGATCGGGTTCTCGTGCGTGACTTCCCTGCCTACACGATGGCTGTGCCGGACGTCGTTCGCGCCCAGCGCTTCATTGACGAACTCAAAGGCTATGAGGCGTCAGGAAAAATGCCCAACCTCACGCTGCTCCAACTTCCCTCAGACCACACCAGCGGAACGACGCCCGGCATGACGTCCGCGAAGTCAATGGTGGCTGACAATGATCTCGCCGTTGGCATGGTCGTCGAGGCGCTGAGCAAATCGAAGTTCTGGCCTAAAATGGCAATCTACGTGATTGAGGATGACGCACAGAATGGTGTCGACCATGTCGATGGGCACCGCACCGTTGGACTTGTGATCAGCCCATACACAAAGCGCGGAGCGGTCGACTCAACCTTCTATTCGATCCCGAGCATTCTCAAGACGATCGAGCTGCAGCTGGGCCTCCCGACCTTGTCGCTCTTTGACCTCATCGCAAACGACATGCGCGCCAGCTTCACTGACACGCCCAACCTGTCCCCGTATTCCGCGGTAATCCCGAAACAGGATCTCCTCGAAATCAACCCACAGCTCGCTGACCTCAGCGGTGCACGGCGTGAAGGCGCGATTGCCTCGGCTGCAATGCGCTGGGATGTTCCCGATGCGGTGCCCTCTGCCCTGCTCAACCGCATCACATGGCATGAAGTCCGGGGATGGGACACGCCCTATCCCGAGCCCGTGTCGGCCGTGTTCAGCCCCTTCTTCATCGACGAAGATGAGGACGAGGAAGAAGACGCAGAACGGGTTCTTTCCGGAACGTCCAATTGACCACGTGACGTATGAAGCTCTCCCTTCCAGGGCTCTGCCTTGCAGCTTGCTGTGCCTTGCCCGCATGGGCCCAGGCACCTCACCGGCCTGCCCTCGCCTCCGTGCCGGTGGCAGAACCAGACGCTGAAGTCGTCGTCGTGAATGGCATCTTGCCGGCAGAACTGGATTCGCTGCCGGGTTCGGGATTGGTCATTGATCGCGACCGTCTCGAAGCCATGAACCCATTGACAGCCAAGGAAGCGCTCCGGCTTGCCCCTGGCGTTTCCGTGATCGAGGAGGATGCGCTGGGGCTCAAGCTCAACGTATCCGTCCGGGGACTCAATCCGCGTCGCTCGAGCCGCACCTTGCTGATGGAAGATGGCGTGCCGATCCAGCCGGCTCCATACGCAGATCCATCGGCGCATTACTATCCTCCACTCGATCGCGTGGCGCGGATCGAAGTGCGGCACGGCTCAGGACAGATCCCTTACGGGCCGCAGTCAGTCGGGGGCATGATAAACTTCGTGACCCACGCAGCGCCGCGGGAGCGCATGGCGCACCTGCGGATCGAGGGGGGTGAACGTGGTTTTGGATCTGCCCACCTCGCGCTTGGCGACGGTGACGCGGTCTTCGGAGCCGGTCTGTTCCTGACCGCAAAATCAGTCGATGGCATTCGCGACGGGCACGACAGCGAAGTCACGGAAGCGGTTCTGAGGACCCGTCTGGATCTCGAGGCAACGCAAGCGCTCGATCTCAAGCTGGGTCAATACAGCGAGACGACCGGCCTGACAGAGGGCGGGCTCGATCAGGCCCGTTTCGACAAATCCCCTTACTACAATCCGTTCGCGAATGACCAGTTTGAACTTCACCGCACATCAGCCCTGCTGACGCATGCCTGGGTTCCGCAATCGGATCTCAGGGTATCAACCCAACTCTATTCGTCCAATCTGTATAGAGCCTCTTACAGGCAGGCAGACACCTCCGTCGACGCCATGATCGCCAACCCTGCGACAGGCTGCGTTGGCGCCTCACGAACCAACTATGAAGCGTTCGCCCCACTCTGCGGCAACAAGATGCGTCCGCGGCAGTTCAAGTTCTGGGGTGTGGAATCGCGTATGCTTTGGGACACGCAACTCCTTGGCGACGATGTCCTGCTGGAAGCGGGAGCGCGCGCCCATTTCGAGGATACCGACCGGAAGCGATTCAACGGCCTTACACCTTCTGCGCGTGAAGACTCGCCCGGCACCGTACTGCGCGACCACAACAGGATCAGCACAAACGCCTATTCAGGATTTGTTTCGGCAACCTGGTCACACGGCGATCTTTCAGTCGTTCCAGGCCTGCGCATCGAGCAGGTCGAGATGATCAACCATTCAATCGTGGCAAACTTCCTCCCAACAGGCATTACAAGGCGGCGCGAAGAGACGACATTGCTGCCCGGCCTGGGCGCAGTCTGGAGCCCCACCGAAAGCCTCACTGTCTTCGCCGGAATCCACCGCGGCTTTGCCCCGCCGCGACCTGATCGGGATTTTGACCCGACGGCACCTGCGGCTTCAGCCAAGCCAGAGACAAGCATCGAGACCGAGATTGGCATTCGATTGCGCCCGACCGCGGAGAGCCGGTTCGAGATCACTCTCTTCGAAATGCGCCTCGAAGACCTCATCGTTGACGCTCCACCGGTCAACGGTCGCAGCGGAGGCTTCATCAATGCGGGCGAGGCGCTGCACCAGGGCATCGAGGCCTCCGGTGAATGGACAATCGGCCCTTTGACGCTGCACGGGGCCTATAGCTACCTTGGGACGGCCAGGTTCGAGTCCGATGTCGATCTTGGCGCGCGCGGCGTGCGCGGGAACAGAATTCCCTATGCGCCGAAGCATATGGCTGACGCCGCGCTGCGCATTGCTTTAGCCGATGGCGTCGACGTCGAGATCGGCGTCAACTATCTGGGCGAGCAGTTTGCCAACGCCAGCAATACGCGCACCCCCTCGCCCGATGGGCTGTCAGGTCTCATCCCCGCCAGAACGCTGTGGCGCGCGTCTCTGAATGTCGACCTGTCCGCTGGCAAGTCGCGTCTGTTTGGAAGGATAGAAAACCTCACCGACGAGGCCTACATCTCGAGCAGGGTAGACGGGCTGTTTGCAGGCAACCCGCGCCTTGCATCAATTGGACTGGCCGCAAGTTTCTAGGCGCTCGCAGCGCCAAATTGAAGCGCGCAATCCCGCGCTTTGGCAACTGCGATCGGCTGCGTCCCGTCTTTCGATGGTCCGTCTTTCGCCCAGGCACAAAAATCCCGGTGCAGCCTTATGGCTGCACCGGGCTCTTCCTTGATCAGAACTGATACTCGTACTGGATCCACACAGAACGGGGTTTCCCATTCCATCCATACGTCGTGTAGTTGGATGCGTTGTTCACGCCCGTCTCGCCGCGAATGACACTGCGGTTGATGGACTGGAAAGCGCCAGCCGCACCACGCTCATAATAGTCTTCGTCAAGCAGGTTCACGCCGCGGATCAGCACGCGGTGCTGCTTGTTGTCGTCGAGATAGTACTGGACCGAGCCGTTGAGGACGAAGTAGTCGCCAAAGTTCTGGTCGGGAACGGAGCGGTTCCCTGCGGCATCCACCAGACGTGCGGCTGTGCCGCCTGCATAGGCGTACTCAGGACCCTGCCAGCGGGGGTTCAGCGCGAACACCCAGCGGTCGTCAGGCGTGTAAGTCACAAGGCCCGACAGGGTCCATTCCGGACGTTCGCCGGACTGGCGTGTCAGTTCAGAACCAGCCCTGCCCGGGACAATCGTCCCCGCCAGAACTTGCCCAGTCCCCTCGCGGATCCGGGTCAGACCGAAAACCGGATTTGGTTCGATAGAGTCCATCGCGGTGAAGGAGAAGTCAGCCTGGATCTGGTCAAGGTCGACGGAGAGGTCCACGGTAAAGCCCGTGATCTCCTGGACTGCGTTGAGGTTGACGGCTACCGACTCGCTGCTGACCAGGTTCTGCGAAGCAGCGCTCGCACAGAAGGAATCTGGCGGCACGATGCTGCGACGGTTCGAGTTGATGACATCGAGCGACAGTGCTCCCGTTGTTGGCGCATTTGGGCCGCCGACCGCGTACTGCGTACAGACAGCGCCGATGGCGCGATCTGCAAACTGGTTCAGGATATCTGTCCGGAAGTAGCCCAGCTCGAGGTTATAGGTTCCGCCGAGGATTTCCCCGTCGATACCGGTACCAACGTTCATCGTCTCGACCGACTGGGGTTCAAGTCCGGGATTGACGTTGGCGGTGGCGCCGTATGCGCCAATCTCGTCTATCTTGGGCGCCGAGTAGGATGTGCCGCCCGAGGCGCGCGCGTAGAGACCGTAGCCGAAGTCCTGACGCAGACCGGCCTTCCAGATATCCTGGTCGCTGAACTGCGTGTTGAAGTCGTGCCTGCCGGCGATCGAAGCGGACAGGCCATCAAGCACTGGCAGGTCGAGGCGAAGATCTCCGTAGACGCCTGTCGAGGACAGGGTGACATCCTGCACGCCGAACGCGGGATCCGAGAAGTCTGTGTAGCCCGTATACTGCACGCCACCGACGAGGCTGACATACTCGTTGAGCGCATAGGTCGCGCGGGCGTTGACGCCATAGTCCTTGTAGCCCGACACACGGTTGTCTGTCGTGCCGAAACCCTTCACCGGATTTCCGTCTCCGAAGCTCGTCACAGTCTCGCTGACATAGCCAATCGGCGCGCCGATCGGGAACGGGTTCTCGAGCGTACCATAGGGCTGGCCAAAGAACGGGCTGCCCGGGACCTGGTTGACCTGCCAGCCGCGTCGCGCAGACGTCGCCGAACCGTTGGAGGCGCCAAACGGGTTGGTCACGCAGCCGGTCGGGAGGCCGGGTATCGTGGCTGCGAAAGCTTCATACTGGGCCGCCGTCGTGAAGTTGGTGATTCCACGCGACCGAGCCGTCGCCTCGACGCTGGCAGGCAGATCGGTGATGCGCGGAATGCGACAAACGCTTGGCACCAGCTCGTTGTTGCGCAGGCGCGGCTGCTGGTAGTGGGCGTCTACCTCCAGGCGGAGGTCATCACTGAGCTCGTTCTTATAGTTGGCCGTATAGATCGGGAACTCGGTGAAGTTGGGCGTAAAGACAGTGCTGGTCGGGAAGCTGTCGTGAAAATCCACCGTGGTGAAAGACGCTCCAAGGCGAAGCTCGGAGGCATCGTCGATGTTCCAGAGATACTTCACGCCAAGACTGTTGAAGTCATAAGGGAAGGGCTGAAAGCCACCCAGGGCGAGCACATTCTCGCCATACGCCTCGGGATCAAACAGCGTGTGGGCGTCGGAATGATACGACCGCCCGTACACAGTCACGCTGTGGTCGCCGGCGGGATCCAGGGGGAAGCTCAGATTGCCGTAGACCTCACGCGTCTTGAAGGAACCGGCGTAGACGCCGAACTGCCCTCGCGTTGTGCCATCGGGAGCCTTGGTCTTGACGCTGACAACGCCCAGGCCGCCGTTCGAACCAAAATACAGGGACTGGCCGCCGCGGAAGATTTCAACGCTGTCGATCATGCGGGGATCGATCGCAGTCGCAGGCCAGAGGTCCTCACTCGGGGAGGAGCGATCGAAATAGGGAACGCCGTCGACCAGAAGCAGCGTGTCGCGGTCCGTGCCGCCATCGATGCGGATGGTGAACTCGCCCTCGTCGGGAGAGTAGCCAACGTTGGCGCCCCGGATGAGACCCGCCGCCGCTTCACCAAAATTCGTGAAGCCGCCCGTGGCGATCTCGGCAGACGTGATGACCTGCACCTGAGTGCCGTACTTGACCTGCTCAAGCGCGAACTCGGTTGCTTCCGCTTCCACGCGCCCTTCGATGTAGATCACATCAGTATCGTCCGTCGCTTCCGCCGGTTGCGAACCTTTGGGCTCGGCTGGAGCTGTCTGATCGGGGCTGGTTTGCGCAATAGCCATCGGCGTAAGCGATGAGGTTGCGAGCAGAAAACTCGCAAGCAAACGGAGTCGTGTGATCGGTAGGTTTTTCATGCTGATCCCTCCAAGAGCAATTGGGCACAGGCCCCCGCCTCGCGGTGACCTGGACTTGCGTCACTCCCCCGAGCGCGCCTGACAAAGCTCGAGCTAGTCGCGCTCGATGACAGGTCGGCGCAATTTTCAAGAAGGTTGCGTCACACTTTCAAAACTGTTCAACCGAGCAGGCCCGAGCCAATGTGCGTGGTGTGAAGGGCGTTCGCGCGTCCTCTGCCGAGCGCGTCGTCACGTTTCACCAGATGAAATGTTTTGCGACATTCGTGACAGTCAGAGCCACGTCACGTTTGTTTCACGCGCGATGCTCGCAGGAGTTCGCGCTGCCGCGTTTTCACGCGGTGTCGGTCCTTGCGTCAGATCCAGGACGGCACAACGCGTGAGATCGGAGGTTGCATTCCTTAGATGCCTGACCGCGTCTCAATGACACCAACGCGACAAGCATTCGGGTTTCGGGACCGACACTGCCAGGGTCCCCGCTCGAAATATCGTACGCTGTTATGCGACCGTTACGAACTGGCGGCATTGAGAGGCGATGGCGCTACGATCCGCTGCAAGGCGGGCTGGGCCCACCCGTCAGGCGTGGCGTCAGGGCGACCCCTCGGGTCGCCCTTTTGCATTTCGCAAGCGCCTCACACAAGCAGTGGCGCCGCGCCCGCCACGCGCTTGCCGACGGCGGAGCCGCTCGTGACTTGCCGCTCAACCCTTCCCCCGAGATTTTGCGCAAGCTGGCCAGTTGCAGTCGGTCGAGGCAATTCTTCCATGGACGGCCTGGCGCGATGTAGGCGGTCTTGGCGCCCACACCGGCTATCCATATTGGGCTCCCTGGGAGGCCAATAGCCACGGCCCTTCCAAAGACTGATTAGCGTCAGTCTAACAGTGCCGCTTATACCAGTCCGCTCAGCGCCATCACTTTTGCGCTGTCGTGGAAGACAGTGGTATCGAGATCCTTCTGCGCCCAGCCGAGCTGATCGCGCAGCAGGCCCTTGAAGACCTGGCGTGCATCGACTGTCGGCATCAGATCACGGTTCTCGAACAGGGCAGATGATCTCAGCGACGGCCAGTCACCATACATGCGGCCACCCTTGATGGCGCCGCCGGCAAGGATGGCAAGGCCGCCCGTACCGTGATCTGTGCCGCCACCGCCATT
>CAIMMO010000196.1 GCA_903842595.1 uncultured Alphaproteobacteria bacterium | reverse complement strand
GGGCGCGCGCTGACTCTTGCGGTCCGCGCGCCCGAAGCGCTCCATCAGTGAATTTACACCACCTCCGTGGACGCTACCTGTGCCTTGCGAAGAGGAGAATTGCTCGGCGTACTTTCAATCTGCGTCGGAAAAGGACAAACTAAAAGCGAGCAGACGAGCTCAATCGCTCGCGTGTAGACGGCCCAGTCAGGGCTACATCCAGCGAAGCGGCTGACGCAATTCTCGACTCCGAAACGGCGTAGATGGGCTGGCCAGTCCGCGGTGATGGCATCGGACGGCATAGCTTCGTAGCTCAGATATTGGACGCTGGCTTCGATGACCGCGTGGTTGCGTCTGCCGAGATGTCCACTCGCGAGCGCGGCATGCCGACCCTACCATGCATGGACCGATTTCAACGATCCCCCGGCGCCGGCCGCCGCGAGATTGTGGATCCGGGACAGTACGTCCCCCCAGCGCACGGAGACTTTTCGAATATCTGAGACGTCTCGTGAGGTTTTGCTGCTTGGCGTTCAGAAAGCGTCTAGAATTTCTGGAACTGGCCCGTCCCAGCATCCATAAGCCCAGCCCGCGCAATCCGGCGACCAGCAAAACCTGACCCGGCCATCGACCTACGGCCTATGGAACTCGCTGTTGCTCGGGACATCCCAGTGATGTTGCGCCTTACCGAACGGCAGTGGAGTTGCCCTAGAACTTGGCGAACCCCTCGGTCCAGAAGCCGAATGCCCAGCAACCAGATGCGTTATTGCGCGCGGGATCGATCTTTACGCCGTCGCGCTCTACATCCGCGCCGCAATACCCGGCGTTGCCGCTCTGGGCCACCAGCTTGAAGTCTTTCGTATCGGACACATAAAGATACTGAGGTCCATCCACTGAGTCCGACATCAACGGATCACGCGGAAGGGCCGAGATGTATTTGGGGGACAGATCCGGGATCCAGTTCGCACCGCGATCGACAAAACCCTTAAGGCCATCATACGCTGCGGGATACGCAGCCATTTCCGCATAGTAGGCGTCGAGCGCGGCCTTGAGCGCGAGGAGATCCGCGACGCGACGTTCGGTGGCCTTCACGGGATCTGTCTCAGGAACAGCCACCGGAACAACGGGTTCGGCCGGTGCAGGCGCAGCCTCTGCAACCGCGGGGGCAGCCGGCTCGGGAGTTACGGTCTGGTCACAAGCGGCGGTCACCGAAAGACATGAGACTGCAAAAACAACCAAGACCTTACGGCCCAAAGTCATCGTCATGTAGCACTCCCCGTGGAACCTCGCCGAATACGACGGCGAAAGAGCGATATCTCAACTGATGATCTTCCAGCAAGGGCCATTGCCAGCCTTGCACTGTCGCCAGTCCATCGCCGAGCCTTCCCAAGTCATGCCGGTTGGTCTATCGGCGGAAAGGCTGGAATGCTTGCGGGTTTACGAGCTTTCCGATGGGTAATGTGTGAAGTTCTAAGGGTTGCCAAGGGAAGCGTGCATGTGCGGCATTGTCGGCGTCTATGACCTTAAGGGACGCTATACCCGTTCTGAGCTCGACATCCTCGTTTCCACGATGCGAGACTCGATGGTTCATCGGGGACCTGATGACGCCGGCGTCTGGGTTGACCCCAGTGGACGCTGCGCGCTCGGTCATCGCCGTCTGTCGATCATCGACCTTCGCCCCGAAGGCCGCCAGCCGATGCAGGCTGTTGGTGCGCCATCTATCGTCACATTTAATGGCGAGATCTACAACTTCCAGGAACACCGCGACCGACTGATCGCCAAGGGCGTCGAGTTCCGTAGCCGGTCGGATACGGAAATCCTGCCGCACATGTTCCGCGATCTCGATCCGGGCCCGCTGTCGACCCTCAACGGCATGTTTGCTTTCTCGATCTGGCGGCCCGACTTGCGCGAGATGCTGCTGGCGCGCGACGCATTCGGCAAGAAGCCGCTCTACATCTACGAGGACGAGAATTTCTTCGCCTTCGCATCCGAGCTGCAGGCGTTCTACGCGTTGCCGGGCTTCGACCGCACAATCGACCGCGAGACCATCGCGGACTATCTCCTGCTGGGCTACTGCCCGGGGCCAAGCACGATCTACAAGCGCGTGCGTCAGATTGAGCCGGGCTCTTATCTGCGCGTGCGCTTCTCCAATACCACGGTCGAGACGGTTGTTGCAGGGAGGTTCTTCCGTTTCGCCGCGATGGACCGGCCGAGCCTTACGCAGATCGACCAGAGCGCCCTCAAGGAGCGGCTGCGTCAGCGCCTTATCACGGCGACCGAGCAGCGCATGATCTCGGACGTGCCGCTGGGCGCCTTCCTCTCCGGCGGCGTGGACTCCTCGCTGGTCGTCGCCATCGTGCGGCGCGAGCTGCAGAAGGAGATCAACACCTACTCGATCGGCTTCGAGGGCAGCGCAGACAGCGAGCACGAGGAGGCGCGTGCGATCGCCAAACACCTCGGCGCGAACCACCACGACGCGATGATCAAGCCCGACGGCATCAGCATGATCAACAAAATCGCCAGCGTGCTCGACCAGCCTAACGGCGATTCATCCTGTCTGCCGACCTATTTGCTCAGCGAGTTTGCGCGCAAGGAAGTTACCGTCATCCTGTCGGGAGATGGAGGTGACGAACTTTTTGGTGGCTATGGCCGCTATCGTGACACCATGAACGAATGGGCCAACAAGGACCTGATCCGCCAGAACCACGGGCTCGACCCTGCCCAAGCGCAGCCCGCCGATCTCTACATGTCGCTGCGCTGGCACATCTGGCTGCCGAGCCAGATCGAGACGATGATGGCCGGCATGCCGGCCGGCGCGCGCGAGCGCGTCGCGTCCTGGCGCGCCATTCTCAATGATCCGTCGACCTCCGTGATGCACCGCATGCGGACGATCGACGCCAACCTCTATATGCCCGGCGCCGTGCTGGCCAAGGTCGACCGGATGTCGATGCAGCATGCGCTGGAGGTACGCTCGCCGCTGCTCGATCCGCAGTTCGCCGAGATCGCCATGGGCATGAGCGAGGACGATTGCTGGGCGCCGCCCAACGTAACCAAGAAACTGCTCAAGGAGATCGCGTCGGACTACCTGCCGCGCGAATGGATGTTCCGCTCCAAGAAGGGCTTCGGATTGCCGGCGAACGCATGGGCGATGGACGATGTCATCTCGCTATGCGGCTCGACGCTGAATTCCTCCGACACGCTTCTGCGCGACCATCTCGACGCAAAGGCGCTGTCCGACACGATCCAGACGCAGTCACGCAAGGACCACTTCTCGATCTACCAGATGTGGCCGCTGCTGATGCTCGAACTCTGGCTGCGCGAGCAGCCGGCCAAGATTGACGCCATGCAGGCTGAGTACCGGCGCGCGGCATAGTGAGGAAACAGGACATGTCCAACCGCACGCTGCGCAACCCGCATTTCGACGACAACCGCGTCCTCTGGAATGATGCGTATTCGGGACAATATGCGCCGGTTGCCTATGAAGAACAGTTCGATGGCCAGTGGCGCATGTTCCTCAATGGCGACCGTGGCTTCCACAAGCACACGGGCGTTGAGACCGACGACGAGTACATCGACGACCGCATCGCCGAACTGACCGGCGTGCGCGACTACCTCTGGACCAAGCAACATGGCGACCGCGCCGAGCAGTTCGCCATCGAGACGGGCCGGAAGGAGAGGGCGGAGCGCCGGGGTGTCGGCGGGCGTCTGTATCTTGAGCCGAAATTCCCGATCGACTACTTCAAGGCCAAGTCCTGCATCGACATCGGCTGCGGCGCCGGGCGCTGGACCAAGACGCTGATCTCCCTGGGCGCGAAGGTGAAGTCCATCGATGTTGGTGAGGCGGGTCTCGAATCCACGCGCCGCTTCAACGACGATGTCGAGCGCGTCGGCCTGTTCGACATCGGCAGCGCGCGGCCGGACCTCGTCAACCGTTTCGACTTCACGATCTGCTGGGGCGTGATCATGTGCACGCACGATCCGAAGCTGGCGTTCGAGAAGGTGGCTTCGACCGTCAGGCCCGGCGGCTCGCTCTACATCATGGTCTATGCCCCGACCTATCACAGCGGTGACTTCGTCATGACGGCGCGGCGCACTTATCACCGCGAAAAGACCACGTCCGCCGAGCGGATCGCCTACCTCAAGGACCTGGCAAAGGGGGACGAAGACAACATGATCAACTATCTCGACATGCTGAACACGTTCTACAACTGGGTGATCGACGAAGAGACCATTCACGGCTGGTGCGCCGCCAACGGGCTCAAAGCGCCTGTCATTCTCAACCGGACCGAGCCCAATCTCTGCGGATACCACGTCCTGATCGAACGGCCGTGACAACCGACGACCAGAGCCCTGACATGCCGGAGGAAAAGCACACGGACCGCGACGCGCGCTCTGGCGCCAGCCGTTCGCCCATAAGCTCCATCGCCGAGCCGCAACTCGACAAGATCCAGCGCGGCACGCTCGTGTACGAATGGAAGGGCCTGCTCTGCCTGAAGAGCCCCTTCGATATGGCTCTGTACCAGCGGCTGATCTGGAACGTGAAACCTGCGACGATTATCGAGGTCGGCACCTACAGCGGCGGAGGGGCTGTGTGGCTGGCGGATATCTCTGCGGCGATGGGGATTCCGGCACGCGTGATTTCGATCGATGTCACGCCGCCAGAAGGTCTCTCGCATCCGATGATAGAGTTCCGGAAGGGGTCTTCCGCCGAGTTGGATCAGGTCTTGAGCGATGCGGAGATGCAATCGCTGCCGCGGCCGCTTCTGGTGATCGAGGATTCGAGCCACCGCTATGAGCATTCACTTGCGGTGCTGCGCTTCTTCGATCGCTGGCTTCGCGAAGGCGAATACATCTGCATCGAAGACGGCATCATGGACAGCTTCAACGTCCAGGAGCGCTATAATGGCGGGCCCAACCGCGCACTGCTCGAATTCTTGCGCGAAGCAGGTGATCGCTTCGAGGTGGATCGTACCTATTGCGACTTCTATGGCTACAACGTCACTTGGAACACCAACGGCTATCTCAGGCGCGTGGGCAGAGGCGCTGGGCATGCCCTGACCCGGACCGGTCGAGAGCAGAGGTCTGGGACAGGCAATGCGCGGATCGCCTCGCTCGACGTTTCGGTGTCTGCCCGCCAGGTCACGTCGCAGTTTTCGACTGGCGACCGGCTTGCCTTCCGGATGGTCATGCGGGCCCATCTCGACCTCGCAGGCGTTGTCTGCCGTCTGAGCGTGACGCCTTCTGGGGGTACAGGGAATTCGCCGGACGCCGTTATTGTCACGACGACGGTGGCGCGAAACATGAAACAGTGGGAAAGCGCAATCATCGAGCTTGAAGCGGATCTCGGGGTGCCCGCGGGTAGTTACGAATTATCTGCGCTTCTTGCCGATGCAGCCGGTGCGGTGCTGGATGAGCGCAAGGGTCTCTACGAGATCAGGGTAGGCGCAGCTTCAACATCCTCTTGATTGTCTCGACATGCCCTTCCGCAACCGTTACCGACAACTGGATCCGCAAGCTCCGATCGTGCTTGTAGGGGCGGGGCGATCGGGATCGACGCTTCTGGATGCGATGATCGAGTCGCATCCGGATGTCTATTCAGTCGGCGAGACGTCGTTTCTGTTTCATCGCCTGTGGGAAACGCTGATCGAACGCAAGTCCTACTACGCCCGAACGTCCGAGCGACTGGCGCGCCACGAGATTGCGCGGGGGGCCTCTCTTACATGGTCGGGATTCGGGCCGCGCAACATCGCGAATGTGATCCGGCGGCGAGCACGTCGCGAATTTCTTCATCGCCGAACCCTGAGCTGGAAGGACATGGCGTACACGCACACGTCCATGGATCCCTATGGCGATTTTTCCAAGGCGTGGAAGGAAGCCATCGCAGCGGAAGACGAGCGGATGCTAAGAGAGCTTGGCGAATACTTCGTCCGCCTCATGATCCCGCCGACCCTCGTGCGACCCCGCTGGATGATGCGGGAGATCTGGATTGGATCTCCAAGTTTCCCCTATACCTATGACCTCTTGCTGCGCGCATTTCCGCGTGCGCGGTTCGTCCACTGCATCCGGCATCCGATCGACTATCTGGAGTCGCAGAGCAAGATTCAGCACGCCGTCCATTCCGACGAGCAACTGGCGTACAATTTGTCGGGATGGGTCTCGATGGTGGAGCTCGCGCGCGGACTGTCGGCCGTCGGGTCGTACTTTGAACTGCGCTATGAGGATCTCGTCGCTGATGAAGATAGCGCGCGCGAGGCGCTGTTCGCATTTCTCGGACTGAAGCTGCATCCCGACTGCCTGGAGAGGCTGGATCTTCGGTTTGTGGCGGGTAAGGAAACGATTTCCTATGCTGATCGAGCGACCGCGCTGATCGACGCCACGCCGGGGTTGCGTGAGATTATGGAGATGCTGGGCTATGCCGACCAGCCGTTCGGGCGGCTCAGGCCCAGCGCCGAGGTCCGCTGAAAGGCAGGCTATCGGGGTAAGGGCCTGTTTTTTCATGAAAACGGCCGGGATTCGTCCCCGGTCTTCAATCGGGTGGAAACCACTTCTGCTACAGCTATTGTGATGTTGACGCCGCGATGCTCCCAAGACTAATGGACAAGAAGCGGTAGTGGGGAAACGCTAGATTCAAGGCTGATCTTGGTGGACGACGGAAGTTTTGATCGCGGACGACATGGTCGGCCGGCCGCCGGGCAGGCGACGGCTGTAAAGCGTCAAGAACACCGTTACGGGAACGGAAGGGCCGAAATCCGGGACGTGCGGATTCGCGACGCTGTTGGCTTTTGCGTCAGCGAACTCAAACAACACGAAACCTACACAATCGAGCTCGACGTCGTCTCGCACGCGCCCAGAGAAAAGATCGTCTTCGGTATTCTGATCCGCACACCGTTCGGCCAGGAGGTGTTCGGTGCTGATTGTATGCAGCGGCCCGACGGGCAGTTCATGATACTCAACAAGCGGGAACGCGTGGTCGCCAAGGCGACGTTCCGAAACAATCTCGGGGCAGGGCGTTATTTCGTGACCGCCGCCCTCGCTAACCCAGACACGACCAAGTTGGACGTTCGCTTCGACGTTCTCGGTTTTACCGTCGTGGGGGCTGTGGGCGACACAAGATCGAACCTTCTCGGGCTGGACCTTAATTTCCGGTCAGAGGCTTCTTGACTTCCCGATACATTCGTTTCCCGCGGGGATCCCCCCCGCGCGGCGGCAGCGGAACTACGGTTCGCGGTTGCGGAGGGTCGTGTCCCTCGTTACAGATTCCGTAGGGGGAAATCTGGTAGAACTCTGCGATGTCCGTGCTGGCGTTGGTAAATCCGATCGCGAATTTCGGCGCTCTCTGGGGGGTCGGATACACTATGTTCAAGCATCGCGGGCTCGTCTCTGCGATGACGGGCCGCGAACTGACGGACCGGTACGCGGGGCAGGTGCTTGGCGCATCATGGGCGTTCCTCGCCCCCATGCTTACGATGACGGTCTACATCGTTGTCTTCACCTTCATCTTTCAGGGACGGCTTGGCGAGATCGAGAATCCGGCGGCGTTCACTGCCTACGCGCTTTCTGGCCTCGCGCCGTGGCTTACGATGAGCGACGTGCTCAGCCGGTCGGTCGTTACAGTCGTCAGCAACGGCAACCTCGTGAAGCAGATCGTATTTCCAGTGGAAGTGCTGCCGATAAAGGTCGTGTTCGCGTGTCTGCCAACGCTCGGTATCGGCATAACGGCGGCCGTAGTAGCCGCGGCCGTCAGCGGCGTCATGGATTGGGAGCGGCTGGCGATCTATCTGCCGGCGGCGCTGCTCTCCTTCATGTTTTTCGTCGGCGGTCTCGCATATTTCGTTTCGTCGTTCGGTGTGTTTCTTCGTGACCTCAAGGACATCATCAACTTCATCCTCGGTATCGGGTTGTTTCTCAATCCGATCATCTACCCTCCGGGCGGTGCGCCCGACTGGCTTCAGACCAGCTTCATTTACAATCCGATCGCGAACATGTTCTTCTGCTTCCACTATGCCATCGTTGGCGGCGTTGATCCGCCGAACCAGGCCTGGATCATCTTTCCGGTCTTCTCTGTCGTCGTGTTTATGCTTGGGTGGCGGGCATTTCGCTTCCTGAAGCCCGCGTTTGGGAATGTGCTGTGAGCGACCTTGCGATCCAGGTGACCGGCCTTACCAAAGTGTTCAAGGTCTGGAAGCGGCCCAGCGACATGCTGGCCGAAACCCTCAGCGGGAAGAAGCGCCACACGGAGTTCCGCGCACTCAGCAATGTGTCGTTTGACATGCCCAAGGGCGCAGTGCTGGGCGTGCTCGGCCGCAACGGCGCGGGCAAGAGCACGCTGTTGCGCCTCGTCGCCGGCACGCTGGAGAAGACGGCCGGCAAGGTCAAGGTGAACGGCCGGATCGCCGCCATCCTGGAGCTCGGAACCGGCTTCCACCCTGATTATACCGGACGCGAGAATGTGGTGCTGGGCGGCCTGTGCCTTGGCCTCACGAAGAAGGAAATCGCCCGCCGGTTTGATGAGATCGTAGACTTTTCCGAGTTGCGCGAGTTCATCGATCAGCCCTTCCGAACCTATTCGAGCGGCATGAAGGCGCGTCTTACGTTCGCTGTTGCAACGTCGGTCGACCCCGACATCCTTATCATCGACGAAGCCCTGTCCGTGGGGGATGCACGTTTTTCGCTCAAATCCTTTGATCGGATCCAGAACTTCAAGAAGCGCGGAAAGGCTATCCTGTTCGTCAGTCACGACATCAATATGGTCAACACATTCTGCGATCAGGCCATCATGCTTGAGCGTGGAGAACTACTTGGGGCGGGAACTGCAAAGGTTGTCGGAAACGCGTATCATCAGTTGTTGTTCGGGCATGGTCGGCAGCTCGGCTGGACGCCCGCTGCATCAGAAGAAGCAGACGACGATTCGACGGCAACCGTCTCGCCCGATGCAGAAGTTGTGGCGGGCGCGCGTGACGTGACGACCATTATCGATGAGCATAGCGATGTGCCGGATGCAGAGTCGGCCGTGATAATTCCCTTTGCAGGGGCGCACGATGTTCCTGCCGCGCGGGCGCCAGAGTTGGATGTAGCCGACGGTCCGGCGACCATTGTATCGTTCATGGTGCGCGACGAAAGTGGAGAGCCGGTCACGCGGTTGCAGAATCTCACCAATTACGATTTTGTGGTTGAACTGACCTCTCCGGTTGATGTGGAAAATGTTGCCATCGGCTTCACCATACGCGGACCGCGCGGGATCGAATTGTTCAGCAGTGATACTGTCCAGCAGAGGCAGCCCGTGTTGCCGAAGTTAGCCGCTGGCGAACATGCGAAGGTCTTTGCATCGTTCCGGAATGTGCTCGCCCCTGGAACCTATTTTGTAACACCGTTTGTTGGCCGGGCTGATGGATTGAAACACCACGAACTGAACGACTGCTTGCAGCTCTCTGTCGAGGAAAATCCAGGCGTCTACAACGCTTCTCTTGTTAACCTGGAAGTGCAATTCAGATTTGTGAAGGGCTTGTCTAAGGTTGGCTGAGGTGTGCGGGATGCTCTCCCGTGGTGTACTGGAAATCAAGATGGTGCGAGCTGTGTGAAACAGCCGGAGCATTTCGCAAAGCCATCTCGACGCCTGTCACATCACAATGAGCAGCGGAACTTGGAAAGTTGCCATTGATGGCGGGTGGCAATTCTGTCTGGAACTCTGTGCGGCGATTGGCCGGGCGCTTGGCCTGCGCAACCCTTTCTTGCGCCACAAACCGTCCAACTGGATTCAACCGAACGCGACGAAGGCCGACATCGACTACCAGATCGACTACGGCATCCGGAACGGCGAACTCTATGCCTATCGCCTGAAGAGGATGGGTATCCGGCCCGACGCCAGGATAATGGAGATCGGCCCGGGGGTCGCATTTGGCGGCATGGCGTATCTGCGGGCGGCGGGAATGAGCGTGGCGGTCAGTGACCGCTGGCTGGCACCATGGTCCGACGCCTATCATTCGCGGGTCTATGCCGGCATCGCGGACCGTCTGGAGGGCCAGCCTGGGTTCGACGTGTCGCCGTTGCGCCGCATGGTAGCGGCCAGAGGGTATGGCGACGATTCAGTGCGCTGCGTGTTCGAGGCAGCCGAGCGCCTTGCGGATGTCGGCCTCGGCGATTTCGACGCGATCGTTTCCAACGCTGTACTTGAGCACGTGCAGGGCCTGGACGAAACGCTTGCCTCGCTGTTCCGGCTGACACGTTCGGGCGGGGTCGGGCTCCATCAGGTGGATTTCCGCGATCACCGCGATTTCGACCGGCCGCTGGAACACCTGTTTCTGAAGCCCGAAAAGTTTGCGGTAGTCAACGAGCGCGTGCACTTCGAGTATGGCTCCCGCCGCCGTCAGCCCGAATATGCCGGGGCCATGCGCCACGCCGGGTTTGACATCGAAAGCTACGAGATCGGCGAGCGCGCCAGGGAGGCCTATCTCGATCAGGTGGTGACGCGGCTGGGGCGCCGGCGGAACTCGACGGCCTTATGGAGCCGCGAAGTCCTGGCCGACCTTGGCGGCCTGTTCTGGCTGCGCAAGCCGTGAGGTCTTGTCGCCTTCTTGTTCCGGGCTCGCAGCCGCGATAGGGGCATCTCATGCAACCGGGGCAGGACAGCAGCGAGCCGGACGACGCGCCGGAGATCACGGTGGTCGTCGTCAACTACAATGGCGGCGACTACATCCGCGGCTGCCTGGCCTCGCTCGCACGGCAGACCTACCTGAACTTCGAGACAATCGTGGTCGACAATGCGTCTTCGGACGGGTCGATTGACCGTCTCGGAGAGATGCCGCAACGCACGACGATCCTGCGCGAGACCATCAATCATGGGTTCGCAGAGGGCAACAACCTTGCGGCGCGGCTGGGCCGGGGCCGCTGGCTGGCGCTGTTGAATCCCGATGCCGAGGCGGCCCCCGACTGGCTCGAGAGCCTGATGCGTGCCGTCCGTGAACGCCCGACGCATCGCATCGTCGCCTCGCTGCAAATGGCGCTCCAAGACGCGACGGTGCTGGACGGCGTGGGGGACTGCTATCTTGCATATGGGTATGCTTGGCGCGGCGGCTTTGGCCACAAGGTAAGCGAGACGCCCCCCGCGGGCGAGTGCTTTGCGCCGTGCGGCGCCGCGGCGCTCTATCCCCGCGACCTGTTCATCGAGAGCGGCGGGTTCGACGCGCGCTATTTCTGTTATCACGAGGACGTCGATCTCGGCTTCCGGCTGCGTCTTCTGGGCGAGCGGTGCCAGTTCGATCCGCGTTGTCGTATCCGCCATGCGGGATCGGGCATCACGGGCAGGGCCAGCGACTTCGCCGTCTTTCATGGCGCACGCAACGGGTTGTGGACCTACGTCAAGAACATGCCGGGACCGCTGCTGCTGCTGACTTTCCTCCCCTGGATGGCGGGCACGCTCGCGATCCTCGCGCGGGGCCTTGTGACCGGTCGTTTTGGCGCGACCGTGAGGGGACTGAGAGCGGCGATCGTCGACCTGGGTCCGGCGTTGAAGGCGCGCGGCGCCCTTCGGCGCCGGCGACGTGCCAGCCTCCGCTCGGTCGCGCGCGCGCTGAGCTGGAATCCACTGCGCTTCCTGGCGCGCAGGCCACATGTGAGGCCGTTCGTCGCGGAAGACGATGGCGACTAGAAGTTGGCGAAGGCTTCCGTCCAGAAGCCGTAGGCCCAGAAGCCGTGCTCGTTGGTGCGACCCGGATCGATCTTCACGCCCAGCACCTCGACTTTCGATCCATCGGCGCCGACGCCGTGGGCGATCAGCTTGTAGCCCACTCCATCGGACACGTAGAAATACTGCGGGCCGTTGTTGTCAGGGGCGCCGCCAGGATCGCGGGGGAGCTCTGGGAGATAATCTGGCGCGAGGCCAGGAATCCAGTTGTTGCCCCGATCGATCACGCCTTTGAGCCCGTCGGTTGCGACGGGATATGCTCCCGTCTTCGCGTGGAACGCCTTTAGGGCGTCGTTGATGGTTACGAGGTCGGAGAGGCGCTTGCGGGTCAGCAGGCGCGGATCATTCGACGGCGGCTGCGGCGGCTCGGCGGCCGCAGCAGGTGCGGGAGCCGGCTGCGGCGCCGGGGCCGGCGCTGGCACCGGTTTCGCCTGCGGCATCGGCGCGGGCGAAGGAGACGTCATCTTTGCCGCCGGTTTCGCCGCGGCTTTCGGGGCCCGCTTTTCGTTGCGGCCGCCTGGCAGGATACCGACAACGAACAAGGTGAAGCCAAGCGCGGCCACTCCGCCGCCGGCATAAAGCGCGTTCTGGGATTTCAGGAAGTCCTGGGCCTGGCCCAGCGACGACAGATCGACCGGGACATACTGGGCCCCCGCAACAGCCCCGCCGGCCGACAGCAGCAGCAGGCCTAAAACCAACAGTACGCCCTTCAAACGCTGTCCTCCCGACCGACCCCGGCCTCAACTAGCGCGGATGGAAAGCCTGCTCAACACCCGATCCGCTGCACCGACCCGCGAGGATTGAAAAATCAACGAACGGCAGGTTAGACGCCGAGGCGAAGCTCCGCCATGTCTTCCACCAGGGACGCTCCGTCGAGCTGCAGTTCCATCAGAAGATTGGCCACCCGTTGTTCGGCGGGCACGGCACCTGTTTTCATTCCATTCGCCGGACCGCCGAAGTCTCTCCAGGGCAAAGACCGTGAGACAGAGAGTCGTCGGCCAGCGTCTTGCTTGCTGTCGTGAAATCTTCGTAACTGTGTCACACCGAATGCCAAGCTAGCGCGCAACGCCCCGCCGTTATCTCGCGGCAGCCCCAATTGGTGCCTGTTGTTGGAGAACGCGGCGAATTCCGCCGCCGCCGCCGCTGCCGCATGGTAAGAGAATTCTCTCGCCAGGGCTGGTCGACTTGTCAAAAACCTGATCATCAGCAGCGCAGCGGCTACTGACCCCGAAAAGGTGGAGCATGATACGTCAGTTCCCCGCGCGAGTGGCGCGATCGATCAAGTGGCGGGTCCGAGGCTTTCGCGGAAAGCTGCGGATTGCACGCAACCGAAGCGGCGAGGAGCTTGCGGCTTTCTGGCGCGATCACGGCGCAGAATGGGCGCGCGATGAGGCGGATCGCAACGACCTCCGACGCATCTCCGAAATCCTCGTCTCCACCCAGGGGCTGTCCGACAAGAAAGCGGCCGCGGTGGTCGCCTTGAGCTTTCGTCAGGTCTGGAACGACGGCTTCTCCAGCCGCGAGGATGCCTTCGGATGGGACGAGATGGGCGATAAGCTTCCCGAAACGGCGCTGCTGGCCTTCGCCCGCGGCGCGGACGAGGTCTTTCGCAGGGAAAGACAGGGCGAGTGAGGGAGTTTGCCACTCCGTTGCCCGCGCCCTGCGCCAGGGTTAGAGCGGGCGGCGAGCCAAGCTCATGAAGGTACTCGTCACGGGCGGCGCCGGCTTCATCGGGTCGGCGGTTTGCCGCCATCTGGTCGAGCAAAGCGACGACGAGATCGTGGTCGTCGATAGCTTCACCTATGCCGCAAACCCCGCCTCGCTGAAACCGCTTGAGGGCCATCCCCGTTTCCGGATCGACCGTCAGGACATTGGCGACTTCGCCGCGGTCGTCTCCCTAGTCGCCTCCGAAAGACCGGATGTGATTGTTCACCTTGCCGCCGGAAGTCATATCGATCGTTCGATCACGGCCTCGGCCCCCTTCATCCGCACCAACATTGTCGGGACCTACGCCCTGCTGGAAGCGGCCCGCTTTCACTGGTCGACGCTCACGGGCGAGGCGCACGACGCCTTTCGTTTCGTCCACGCCTCGGCTGACGAAGTCTATGGCTCCCTCGGCGAGACAGGAGCGTCTTCCAAGAACTCGCCCCACGAGCCATCCTCGCCCTATTCGGCCTCCAAGGCGGCCGCCGCTCATCTCGCGATGGCCTGGCGGCGGACCTACGGGCTGCCGGTCATCATATCCAACTGTTCGAACAACTACGGCCCGCGACAGTTTCCAGAAAAGCTGATCCCGCTGTCCCTACTCAATGCGCTGGAGGGAAAACCTGTCGATGTCTACAGCGACGGCCTCAATGTGCGTGACTGGCTGCACGTTGAGGATCATGCGCGCGCTCGCCCTGATTCTTCGCCGGGGAAAATCCGGAGAACGCTACACCATCGGCGCGCGGGGCCGAGCGGCGGAATATCGAACTGGTCCAACTGATCTGCGATCGACTCGATGCCGTGACAGTTCCGTTGAAGAGACCCAGACGTGATCTGATTACCTATGTCACTGAACGCCTGGGGCACGACAGGCGCTATGCCATTGACCCATCGAAGATCGAATCCGAGCTGGGCTGGCGACCGCAGGTGAATTTCGAAATCGGCTTGGCCAACACGATCGACTGGTATCTGGTGAACCCATCATGGTGGGAGCCCTTGCGTTCATCCCGCTGAGGCCGCATTCCTAGCCATCAACGTTCGATTGGAGTGCAGCCGATGAAGGGCATCATACTGGCTGGCGGCCATGGCACGCGTCTCCATCCCATCACGCGCGCCGTCTCCAAGCACCTTCTTCCTATCTACGACAAGCCTCTAGTCTACTATCCCATCACGACGCTGATGCTCGCCGGCGTACGTGAAATTCTGGTGATCTCGACGCCAGAAAGCTTGCCGGCTTTCCGCCGCCTGCTGGGCGACGGGTCCGATTGGGGGGTGACGTTTTCGTACGCAGCACAGAGTGAACCTCGCGGACTAGCAGAGGCATTTCTGATCGGAGCAGACTTCGTCGACGCTCAGCCCTGTGCCCTAGCGCTTGGCGATAATGTATTTCACGGAGCGGGGCTGACAGGGCAGCTGATTGAGGCCGGCAACCTCACCGACGGCGCCGCCATCTTCACTTACAAGGTGCACGACCCGCACAGGTTCGGAATTGTGGAGCTTGGTGCCGACGGCAATCCGATCTCCATCGAGGAAAAGCCCCAGACGCCAAAGTCCAATTGGGCGGTGACGGGCCTGTATTTCTATGACGCGAACGTCGTCGATATTGCACGCCGCGTTAAGCCCTCAGCTCGCGGCGAGACGGAAATCACCGACGTCAATGCTGACTATCTCTCCCGCGGCAAGCTTCGCGTCTTCCAATTGCCTCGCGGCACGGCTTGGCTCGATGCCGGGACGACTGACAGCCTCTTACAGGCATCGCTATACGTGCAGACCCTTGAGCAGCGTCAGCGTTTCCGCATTGCCTGCCCGGAAGAAGTGGCATGGCGCCGCGGCTTCATCGATGGCCCACAGCTCCGCAAACTGGGGGATGCGCTCAACAACGACTATGGCACCTATCTTGCTTCGCTTCTCGATTCAGACTGACACATTGCCAACGCCGCTTGATATCCCTGAAGTTCTTCTGATCAAGCCGCGCCGCTTTGCGGATTCGCGCGGCTGGTTTTCGGAGACATTCAGCCTTGCTGAAATGGAAGCGCTTGGCCTGCCGCGTTTCATTCAGGACAATGAGTCGTTGTCAGTGAATGCAGGAACAGTACGCGGGCTGCATTTTCAGAAGGGTACCCATGAGCAGGCCAAGCTGGTGCGTTGCGTGCGCGGGGCGTTGCTTGATGTTGCGCTTGATATTCGCCCCGGGTCTCCCACGTTTGGTCGCCACGTGAGCACGCGACTAACGCCCGAATCTGGGGAGCAGCTTTTTATCCCAGTGGGTTTCGCGCACGGCTTCTGCACGCTCGCGCCCAACACTCTGATACAATACAAGGTGTCCTCGCCTTATGCTCCCGGCAATGAGGGCGGTATATTCTGGAACGATCCGGCGTTGGGTATTGGGTGGCCGGTTGCACCAGGCCAGGCGTCCGTCTCCGACCGAGACTCTCGGCTGCCCCTACTGGCCGAAGCGGGGCTTGAAGGCTAGACTACTCGCGCCGTCGTCTCCTGGAAGTACACGAGTCAGCCCGCCTGATTTTGTGCACACGAGTGGCTGCCGGCTTTGATGGAGTGCACGACGCGCCGCGCGCGCCGAAGCGAGTTATGCGAACGTGTAACGCTTGTGCAGAAAATAGCTCGATATCGCGGGCGCCGCGACGCCGACAAAGTGTGCGACCTCGAAAGGATGGAAGTCCCAGCCTATCGCTGGCAGCGCCAACCGCGCCATTAGCGAACTGACGGCCCACGCCAGTCCCGCGCCCAGTAGATTCACCTGCACGAAGCGGATCACCCGGCGCGACCTGAGCCCGCCGCTGCCACCGAAGATCAGCTTCTGGAAGAGGAAGAACGCGAACACCATGCCGACCACGTAGGCGAGCACAACAGCGGCTTCGAACGGCATCACGTAATCGAGCAGATAGCGCGAGACGAGATTTACAAGCGCCGCCAGACCGCCAATTGCGATGAAGCGCGCGAATTCAATCAAAGCGTGGCTGCTCTGGCCCCAGACTGGCTCCGGCCGTCTGCTGTCCTCATCGATCATCGCCTCACTCATTGTGTCTGGCCGAACAGGCGGTTGACGTTGAGCAATTCGAGTGAACCTTCAGGCAGCAGAGCTGCCGCCGCGAAGCTCGCGGCCAACACTGCGCCAGCCGCCAGGCTCTGCGGATCCTTGACGGCAAACACAACGGGGTCGTCGTTCAGCTCCCCGCGATTGGAGAGGAGCCACACGCGCATCAGCCACATCGATAGCGCAATCGGCGCGACCCACAGCATTGCCGGCGACGCGTAGAGGCCAGATGGCCAGGCAGACTCAATGATGTAGAGCACCAGAACCAGCGGCACAGCAGTCGCGGTGGCGAGCCCCAGTCCAAGGGTAAGCGTAGCATCCTCTGCGCGATAGCCGCGATTGGCCACGCGCCGTTCCCCTGCCGAGACGCGGCGCAACACTTCCGTATGCCGCTTCGCAAGGGACAGCGACACGAACAGGAACATCGAGACCACCATGAGCCACTGGCTCAACAGCACGCCGGCAAGCACCGCGCCCATGATCAGCCGCAGCGTGTAGAGGAACGCCAGCGCTATCACGTCAACCAGCGCCGCGCGCTTGAGTGCGAAGGAGTAGGCGAGCGTGACGATGAGGTAGGACAGCATCGTCGCGGCAAAGCCGGGAGACAGCAGGAATCCACCAACGAGCCCCCCGAGGATCAGGGCGGGCGCCGCAACAAACCCTTGCCACAGCTTGATCCGCCCCGAGGCGAAGGGCCGATTTCGCTTGGTGGGATGCCCCCGATCGGCTGAGAGATCCACAATGTCATTGAGGATGTAGGTGCCCGACGCCATCGCGCCGAGGAGCGGCAGAGCCATCAACAGGGTCAAAAAAGTCGGCAGGTTGCCGATCTTCATTGCAAGGATTGCTGGGACAAAGATCAGCGCGTTCTTGGCCCATTGATGCAGGCGCATCGCCTTGAGCCATGCTCGGAGGTCTGCCTTCGGCCGATCAAACGAGCGCGCCACAGGTACGCCCATGCGTTCGATCATGCGCCTGCGCGCTTCGCCCTTGTCGACGTGTGAGGCCACTTTCGATCGCGCCCACACCTTCATGTCCGCGGGGCTGTCGCCAACATACTCGAAGCCGCCCGGCGCCTCGCGCGCAAGCAGCCGCGCCTTGGCCACGCCCTTGTTGTTCGTTGTTCCGTCACTTCCGATTACGCGGTCGAATATGTCGAAACGCGCAGCGACCTGATCAACCACTTTCTGGTCGGCAGCTGATACCAGCCAGACTTCACGCCCTTCTGCCTTTGCCTCACGGCAGTAGGCGAGAACGTCCTCATTCACAGGCAGGGTCGCGACGTTCAGATCGAGCCCGGAGGTGAGGCGCTCCTTCACCTTCGCGATCGCGAACGGGAGCTGGACCAGCTGCGCCAGCGCCCACAGCGGCCTGCGCCGCAGATGCTCGCCCAGGGCTTCAAAAAGCGTATCGGTCAGAAGCAGCGTGCCGTCGAGGTCAACAGCAAGCGGCATGCGCCGGCCTGCTTCTGCTGAAGGCGTATCAGCGGGAGTTGCTGTATCACCGGCGGGGGCAGGGCGACGTTGAGTCAAGCTTCGCTCCTTCACGCCGACCGCGGTCATGATCGCAGACTCCGATTAAGCCGGGACCCTAGGCGGATATGCTCAAGATTGGGTTACATGGAAAGCAGCACTGGAAGGGGCGACTGCAGCGAGGGCTGAATCTTGTAGCGTCGGTAGACACTTGATTGGCGCTGACAAATTGCGATCGGATCACCCCTTAAAACTGCAGTCTAGCGAGTTGCGGGCGCGTGAACTGACGGTTACAGCCAATGCGGACAAGCTGCTTCCCGGCGGGGGCGAACTGGCGAGGATAGTTTGACGGTCGCGATCCTGTGTCTCGTCTTCGCCCTGTGGCCCGTCGCATCCCTGATCGGCGGGCAAGCCTTTGCCGTGCTTGTCGGGCTTGGCGCCCTCATGACGGCCGCGGTTTCGATCCGTCACTTGCGGCCTCGTCTCTACATGCTGGCGCTCCTCGCCTTCTTCGCGTTTGCCGGAGCATCGGTGCTCTGGTCGCCCCGACCGGTCGCGCTGGTCGAGTTCGATCTGGAAGCACTGAAGATAAGTGTGCGCAGCGAGGTGATCCGTGTCGGCCTCCTGTTTGTCGCTGGCGGCGCCCTGATAGCGGTTGCACAGGCGCTTGATGCAAACGCGCGGAAGCGGATTTCGCAGGTCGCTACGATCGCGCTACTCGCTCAGCTGGTGATCGTTGTGCTGCTCACCTTGTTCGAGCGCGAAGCGATCGCCTACTTTTACCCCGGCCGGCCCGACGATGAGGGTGTGCAGAACATAAGCCGCAACTGCCTCATCATGGCGGCTGCGGCGCCGTTCCTGATCGCGGGCCTGATTCACGGAAAGCCTCGCAGCCTCGCCATAGCGCTTGCCGGCTGTGTCCTTGCTGTCGAGATTGCAGTCCTTCTCAAACGCGAGGTTTATTCAGGCCTGCTGGCACTGGGATTCGCGGGCGCAGGTTGGGTGATCGTGAGCCTGGCCCCAAGGCGGGGGTTCCAGATAATTGGCGGCCTCGCGGCGCTTGGTATCTTGAGTACGCCTGTCTGGAGCTGGGCAGCCTCTCGCGGGGCGGATGCAGCCTCGGCTGCGTCGACAGTCGACTATCGTCAGCTGATCTGGGGGCGAACGCTTGATGTGGTCGCGGAGAACCCGATCGTCGGCGGGGGCGTCGGCGTCTTGCGGACAATGCGCGATACGTTTGAGAGTGGAGGGTTCTCAAGCCAGCTGGTGATTCCCAATCACCCGCACAACATGGCGCTGCAGCTGTGGGCCGAGACCGGCGCAATTGGCGCAGCTCTGCTCGCATCTTTGCTTCTGCTGGCAGGCTTCAGACTTCCCGCGCCGTCTGTGCTCGGTGCGGCCGGCCCACGCACGGCCATGCTCGTGGGCGTGATGGGCGCGGTCGGTTGTGTTTCCTTCGACCTATGGAACGAGTGGTGGTGGGGCGTGGGCGCGCTGCTCGCGGTCCTTGTGATCGTCACGCCGCGTTCGCCGCACGTCGCCAAGCCCGTGGCCCGTGGCATCACTTTTGGAGAGGACCGGCCAGCCCTCGATGGCGAACCGCTCCGCCCTGCACAACCTGGGGATGCAGAAACTTCTCCCCATGAACCGTCCAACAGGCTCCTGGCGCCCGAACAGCCCTCGGCGACCCACAACAACTTTCATCTCGTCCGACTGCTGCTTGCGCTCATGGTCGTTGCATATCATGGCGTCGCTCTATCGAGCCTGTCGGGCTGGTCGGATGTCGAAGCGCGCCTGAGCCTCGCGGCAGAGTTGGGGGTCCAAGGCTTCTTTGTCGTCTCAGGTTACCTGGTATGGATCAGCCTGGAACGCAGTTCATCTTTGGGGCGCTATGCTGAAAAGCGGGTGCGCCGCCTGTTGCCAGCTTACGCCGTTGTCGTGCTGGCTTGCGCTCTAACCGCGCTGATCCTCAGCCCTGCTTCCCGCGACGACCTCTCAGGTGTCCTGCGCTATCTGGGGTGGAATCTCGGCTTCCTCAATTTTATGGAGCCCAACCTGCCAGGTGTGTTTGTCGACAACCGGTTTACCGAGGTCAACGGCGCACTCTGGACACTGAAAATCGAGGTCATGTTCTATCTGGTGCTGCCCGTGCTCGCCTGGTTTCTGAGGGCTGCGGGTCGTCTTCGATGGATTCTGTTTGTCGCGGTCTACGTTGCGTCTGAGTCCTGGCGGGTTGCGCTCGAACAGGCGGGGTCGGCGCAGAATAATGGCTTGCTGATCGAGCTTTCTCGCCAGCTTCCAGGCCAAATGAGCTTTTTCATCGTCGGAATAGCTCTTGCGGCCTGGCGAAACGATCTGAACTGGCGGTCTGTTCTGGCGCCCGTCGCGCTGATCGTTCTGGCGGCGTCCATACTCGTTCCAGGTCTCGATGTCGTCAGGGCTCTTGGCATCGGGGTCGTCGTTATCTGGATCGCCACCGGACTTCCCCGCATCTTCGACGCAGCTCGCTTTGGCGATCTCTCTTACGGGCTCTACATCGCTCACTTTCCCATGATTCAGACTGTCGTTGCACTCGGGCTGTTCGTCGCCAGTCCCTGGGTAGGGGTCGCAACGGCTGGCATTGCTTCGGTCTTTGCGGCGTTGCTGTTGTGGCATCTCGTCGAAAAGCCGTCTCTGAGGGCTGACAGCGCTTATCGCATTGCAGACTGATTGCGCTTGTTGTCCTGACCCTTGCGCCAGCCGCACGTGAGCCTAGAAGCGATCAGGCAGGGTGCAGGGACAAAGTCGGAGCGTTGCGTGGCGAGCACGAAAATCATTCCCGTGATCATGTCTGGCGGGTCTGGAACCCGCCTGTGGCCGCTTTCGACACGGCAACGTCCAAAGCAGTTCCACCGCCTGGGAGCGGAGCGGACCATGATCGAGGAAACCGTGCTTCGGTTTACCGGCGATCATGGAGCTGTCCGGTTCCTCGATCCTGTCGTTATTGCCAATGCCGCTCATGAGGATCTCGTCCAGTCGCTTGTCGCGAAATCGGGCGTTAGCCTGGCCGCCCTGATCCTTGAGCCGCAGGGCCGCAACACGGCGGCGACAGCGGCGCTGGCGGCAATGATCGCACACGAGATTGATCCCGAGGCGCTTGTGCTGATTGCGCCTGCAGACCAACTTGTCGGTAGGCCCCAGGACTTCGTGGCGGCAATCACTGCTGCCGCGCCCATCGCAAACAGCCGCATCGTGACGTTCGGCATAAAGCCGTCAGGTCCAGAAACGGGATATGGATATATCCAGCAAGGGCTGCTGCTTGCGAATGGCGTCTTCGAAGTAACTGCGTTCAAGGAAAAGCCTGATCTCTCACTTGCCACCGCGTACTTCCATGATTCCCGCTACAGCTGGAATTCTGGCGTCTTCTTTGCTTCGCCAGCCGTGTTGCTCGAGGAGTTCTCCATCGCAGCTGCTGACATTCGCGATGGTGCCGGCGCTTCTCTCAGAAGCGGACAACGCTCCGGCAGTGTCATCCGCCTCGATCCAGACATCTTCGCCAAGGTGCGCTCCGAGGCAGTGGACCGCGCTGTCATAGAGAAGACCAGCCGCGCGGCAGTAGCGCCCTGCGATATCGGCTGGGCGGATGTTGGTTCATGGTCCGAACTCTGGCGGCTGTCGGAGAAGGATGCTGCCGGCAATGCCGTGGATGGATCGGTCACGCTGATTGACGGCGCGAACACCCTCATCCGGTCCGACGGGATCCAGGTTTCGGCGATTGGCGTTTCTGATCTGGTCATCGTCGCCAGTGGGAATTCCGTCCTCATCATGCCGAGAAGCCGCGCCCAGGACGTCAAGAAAGTCATTCCCGATAAAGACTGACGCGCTATAACCCCGACGGATCGGAGCGATGGCTCCCTGGGAGGCCTACGATGCAGCTCTTCATCGACTCAGCAGATGTCGCCGAGCTGCGCGCCGCCGCTGCCAGCGGCCTGATCGATGGCGTCACGACCAATCCGTCCTTGATCGCAAAGTCCGGCCGCAAGATGAAGGAAGCGATCGCCGAAATCTGCGCGATCATTCCGGGGCCTGTTTCGGCAGAGGCTGTTGCGACCGATGTCGAAGGCATGCTGGCTGAAGGGCGCTATCTTGCCCGTATCGCCCCCAATGTCGTCGTGAAGCTGCCTCTGACCGAAAACGGCCTGCGTGCCTGCCGCACGCTTTCTGACGAAGGCATTCGCGTGAATGTTACGCTATGCTTCTCTGCCGTGCAGGCCCTGCTTGCTGCAAAAGCCGGTGCGTACTTTATCTCCCCATTCATTGGCCGGCTCGACGACAAAGGCGTCGATGGCATGGAACTGATCCGCGAGATCCGCTGCATCTACGACAATTACGAGTATCAGACGAATATCCTGTCAGCATCGATCCGCTCGGTAGATCATGTGCGCCTGGCGGCGCTTGCGGGTTCGGACTGCGCGACCTTGCCGCCGAAGATATTCGCGGCCCTCTACAAGCATGAGCTGACGGATTCCGGCGTTGAAGCCTTTCTGAAGGATTGGGCCTCGACGGGGCAGTCGATCCTCTGACGCGCGCCGGTGTGGTCGCGCGGCCGCGTGTGCCTGTGACACGATCCGGTCCGATAGCGCTGTTTTCAATGGCGGTTGGCTGATATCGAAAGAGCTGTGTTCAGGTTGGAGGCTGGCTGATGCGTGTTGCGCGAGTCCTGGTCGCCGGGGGAGCTGGCTATATCGGTTCGCATGCGGTCAAGGCGCTGCGGCGGGCTGGCCGCGAAGCCGTCGTCTTCGACAATCTCTCCTCAGGCCACCGCCATGCCCTTCTGGGCGCGCCTCTGGTCGAAGGCGACATCCGTGATGCCGAGGCGGTGCGTGCTGCGATCCGCGAGCACAGGCCCGAGGCTGTCATGCACTTCGCGGCGAAGATCGAGGTCGGTGAAGGTGAACGCGATCCCGTAGCCTTCTACGACAACAATGTCAGCGGTGCGCTGACTCTTCTGCGTGTGATGCTGGAAGAGGGGGTGGACAAATTCGTCTTCTCGTCGACCTGCGCGATCTACGGAAATCCCGAGCGCCTGCCGCTCAGCGAAGACCTGCCGAAAAAGCCGGTCAGCGTTTATGGCCGTACCAAGCTGATGGTCGAGCAGATCCTCGAAGACACGGCCCGGGCGACCGGCCTGCAATTCGCGGCGCTTCGTTACTTCAATGCAGCGGGCGCCGACATTGATGGCGAGATTGGCGAAGAGCATGATCCGGAATCGCATCTGATCCCCAATGCGCTGAAGGCGGCAGTGGGTCTCGGGCCGGCGATGAAACTGTTCGGTGACGATTATCCGACCCGCGATGGGACCTGCGTGCGCGACTACATCCACGTCACTGACCTTGCAGAAGCGCACATCCTTGCGGCGGACAGGCTCGCCGATGGTCCAGGCAGCCTGCAGCTGAACCTTGGCACGGGCGACGGCTTTACTGTGCGCGAGGTTCTGGCTGCGGTCGAACGCGCCGTTGGAAGGCCCACGCCACATACTGT
>CAIMMO010000195.1 GCA_903842595.1 uncultured Alphaproteobacteria bacterium | reverse complement strand
GAAGATCGACACAACGCCAGCGCACCATGCCAGTGACGGCGACATCAGGACCCTGCTCGACGAGTTCGGCCAACTCGGCCTTCTGCTCCTCGCTCAACCGCGAGGGCCGGCCCGGCCGCTGCCGGTCGCTCAAGCCCTCGACGCCTTCCTCATTGTAGCGGTGGACCCAATCGCACAGCGTCTGGCGGTCCATCCCCGCCGCCTCAGCCGCCTCGGTCCTCGACGCACCTTCCAGCGCCAGCGCGAGCGCCAACAGACGCCGAGCCTGAGCCACGTCCTTCGACCGCCGCGCCGCCGCTCGCAACTCCCCGGCCGACAACTCGTCCCGCGCGATCGCAACCGCCATAGCCTCCCTCCATGCGACTCAATCGCTTGAAGGAATCACGCTCGCCTCAACACGGGAATCCCCCAGAGTCAGAATTTCAGACGGCTGGTATGAGACGCGCGCGCGGCGGATCGCGAAGGCGGTCGAGATGGCGCTCGCGAAGAATGCGTAACCTGACGGCGCGGATCAGAAGCGGTCGAGCAGGCGGTTCAGGTATTCGAGTTCTTCGCGGGTGAGGGCGCGGTTGCCGGCGCGGCGACGGATTTCGTCGAGGATGTCGCGCGCTTTCTGGCGCTCGATCTCGTCGGGAATTTCCACGTTGTCGCCATAACCGCTCTCGCCATTGTTGAGGCGGCCGAGGATGTCGCGCTCGTCGCGTTCGGCGCGCGCTTCGGGGTCGTTCTCGTCGTTGAGGCGGGCGAGTTCGCTGGAGCGATCCTGCAGGGACGACATCGCCTGTTGCTGCGCCTCGCGGGCCGCCGCGAAGTCGCCGCGACGGAGCGCTTCCTCGGCGCGCTTCTGCATCTCGATGGCGTTGCCGAGTAGGCGACGCGAGCGATCGTTTTCCTGGGCATAGCGGCCATCGCCCTGCGCGCCGGGACGGCCGGGTTGGCCGCCGGGGCCGCCGCGATCAGCCTGTTGACCGCCCTGCTGGCCTTGTCCGGGTTGCTGACCAGGCTGCTGGCCGGGGCCGCCCTGGCCTTGCTGCTGTCCGTCGCCGGGCTGTTGGCCCTGACCTTGTTGGCCTTGGCCCTGCTGGCCTTGTCCCTGTTGCTGGCCGCCTGGCTGCTGACCCTGACCTTGCTGTTGTCCCTGACCCTGCTGGCCTTGTTGGCCGCCGGGCTGTTGCGGCTGGCCGCCGCCGGAGCGCTGCTGCTGTTCGAGGCGCTCGCGCAGCTGGCGCTGCTGGTCGGCGAGTTCCTGGCCCTTCTGGGCGCCCGAGCCGTCGCGCTGGGCCTCTTCCGTTGCGTCATTGAGATCGCGCTGATCATTCATAGCGCGGTTGGTGTCCTGAAGTGCGCGGTTCATGGCGCGGTTCATCGGGCCGTCGGGCTGCTGTCCGCCCTGTCCGCCGCGGCCCATCTGGATCTGCATGTTCTCCATCTGCTCGAGCATGCGCTGCATGTCGTTGAGCAGCTGGCGAGCCTGATCGCGTGCGCCGGTTTCGGCAAGGTCGCGCAGGGCCTGCAGCATGCGGGTGAGTTCATCGTCGCCCATCTGCGGGCCGCCGCCGCCTTGCATGCCCTGCATCTGGTCGCCCTGCGTGACGTTGCCGTTGCGCAGCGCCTCGGCCATCTGGGCGGCGAGGTAGTTCTCGATGGCCTGTTCGTACATATCCATCAGGCGCTTGATTTCTTCTTCCGAAGCGCCTCGGCGGAGAGCGTCTTCCAGTGCGCGGCGGGCGGCCTCAAGCGCGGCGGTGGCGTCGGCGAGCGAGCCGAACTCGGCCTGAAGCGCGATCTCCCATAACAGGCCTTCGGCGTCTTCGGCCTCTTGCCGGTTGGCGGCGCTGTCGAGCAGGCCGCGTGCATTGCGCAGGCCGAGATAAATGACCGGGTCCTCGAAATAGTCTTCTGCGCGCCAGGTGATCGCATCGAGCACCATAACTGAGCGCTTGATCTCCTTCGGCGCCCAGCTGAGGCGGTTTGCGGCCGCGGAGGCGATGGCGTTGTAGCCGGCGCCTTCGACAGCGGTGAAATTGTCGGCGCCTTCGGGCGTGGAGTATTCCTCGTAGTTGCGCAGCAGGACCTGGCGCGCTTCCTGCGCCATGCGGGCGTTGGGCTGGAGGAAGATCTTCTCGGGGATTCGGTAGGCGACGGGTTCGCTCTCGGCGACCTGGCCGGCGGCGTCGGTGGCGCGCAGCTTGACCATCACGTCGAGCCCGGCCCAGCGATGGCGGACGAGGTCCTGGCTGAAATCGCCTTCCTCTTCCTTGGGCGAGAGGGTGACGGTTTCGATCGGTGTCGCTTCCTCGATCATGCCGGCTGCGGTCGGCGTGTCGATGCGGTAGGCAATCATCTCGAGCTTTTCAACGCCGTAGTCGTCGGTCAGCGCGTATTTGAACTCGGTACGGTCGCCCTCTCCCAGCTTGGGTGGCTCGACGAAGGATACGGTCGGCACTGCATCGTCGATGATGGTGAACGGGAAGCTGCCGCGTTCACCCCAGAAGTTGACGGCGACGCGCATCGGCTCACCGACGATGACACGGGCCTCATAGGCGCCGTCTATGCCGGGCAGCGGGTCGAGCGAGACGGCCCCCCCAGCAGTTGGCATCACGCTGACCTGCGGCCGGCCAGGGCCGATGATGCGGATGGTGATCTCTGAGCCTTCCGGGGCCTTGGCGACTTCGCCGGGCGTAAGGATGAAAGGTGCCGAGCCGGTATAGGTCGGCGGCGTAATCCACGCCTCGATCTTCAGCGTGTGGGCGCCGAACAGCGCGCCGAAATCGGGGAACAGGCCTTTGCCCGTGCGATCGATCACGGCCCCTCCCGCGATCACGCCGGCGACGACGAGGACTGCCGGCATGGCAAAGCGGAGGTAGAACGGGTCGGCCTGCTTCCAGTGCGGCGTGACATCGATGCGGCCCTGTCTGAGGGCGAGCGCGGCCATGCGGTCGCGGTGTTCCTGCCAGAGCGTCCAGCCGGTCGTGTCGGCCTTGGAGGGGCGGTCGGTCCAGACACTGAGCGGGCGGCCTTCGATCGAGGAGTCGATGAGGTCGCGCGCCTCGTCATCGGTGGGGTTGCGCCAGACCTTGAGGCCGAGAAGAGCGAAGGTAAGCAGGCCGATCCAGAAGACAACGCCGGCCATCGCCTGCGCCTCGGGGGGCATGGCGGTGTAGAGCCCGGTCAGCCAGAAGACGGCAAAGCCCGTGAACCAGAGAGCGGCCGGAAGGGCCGAGCGGACGAGCGACGGCCAGAAGAGCTTGCGGCGCGCCACCGAGATGCGGGCGTCGAGCTTTTCCCTCAGGCCAGATCCGTCAGCCACTCGTTATCCAATCCGGGGCCCGTTCGAGGGCGATCATTTCATCGAATGTCGGCCGACGACGGACGACCACGCAAGCATCGCCCCGAACCAGCGCCTCCGCAACCAGTGGTCTCGAATTATACTGGGACGACAATGTGGCGCCGTAGGCCCCGGCTGTCATGAACGCCACCAGATCACCCTCCTTGAGGGGGGGCATCGGGCGGTCCTTGGCGAAGCGGTCGGTGCTCTCGCAAATGGGTCCAACGATGTCGACAGCGCGCCGTTCTGCGCCCATTGCGGGGGTGCGGAGGGGCAGAACCTCATGGTGGGCGGCATAGAGGGCCGGGCGCAGCAGGTCATTCATGCCTGCGTCAAGGATGACGAAGATGCGCCCGTCGCGCTCCTTGATGTACTCGACCCGCGAGATCAAAACTCCGGCATTGCCCGCGATCAGCCTGCCGGGTTCCAGTACGAGCTGCACGTCGAGGTTCCCGAGCACCTCCCGCGCCTGGCGGGCGTAGATGGTCGGGCTGTCGGGATCCTCGCCGTCCTTGTAGGGCACGCCCAGGCCGCCGCCGAAGTCGACCCGCTGGATGTTGAAGCCACGGTCGCGCAGGCGGCGAGCGAGGGAGACGACCTTCTCCCACGCGGCGCGCATGGGATCGATGCGCAGGATCTGGCTGCCGATGTGAACCGCGACGCCGATGGGGTCGATATTGGGCAGGCGACTGGCCTCGTCATAGAAGGCGTCAGCCTCGTGCCAGGCGATACCGAACTTGGTTTCGGGCGTTCCGGTGGAGATGTGGGTGTGGCCGCCGGCCTCCACATGCGGGTTGACGCGGAAGGCGATGGGCGCGCGCTTGCCCATCTCCTGCGCGATGCGGGAGAGGCGATGGAGTTCAGGCATCGATTCGACGTTGAACTGGAAGATGCCATGCTCCAGGCCAAGCCGGATCTCGGCTTCCGATTTGCCGACCCCGGAGAAGACAATGCGGTTTGCGGGCACGCCCGCCGCCATCGCCTTCAGCATCTCGCCACCTGAGACGACGTCGGCGCCCGCGCCCTCTGCGGCCAGAGTCGCGATGACGCCGAGATTGGAGTTCGCCTTCACGGCGTAGGCGATGAGGACATTGCGATCAGCGAAGGCATCCGCGAGCACGCGGTAGTGCCGGCGCAGGGTGGCGTCGGAATAAACGTAGGCGGGGGTGCCGAGCTCGCGCGCGACGGCCTCGAGCGAGACGCCCTCACAGTGCAGGACGCCATTGCGATAGTTGAAGTGATGCATTGTCGTGATCCAGCCGTGGTTCGCCGAGGCGAGTAGCGGAAGGCGGGCGGGATGTCACCCCGGACGCCTAAGTCGAGCTGGGTGGGTTATTGCGGAGCGGACGGCGACGTCGTCTGCGCGTCCAGGGCTTCGCGCTCGGCAGCGGCTTCGGCGCGGTCGCGTTCTGCCGCAGCAGCGTCTGCGGCGGCGCGGCGCTCTTCCTCAGCCTTCAGTGTGCGGGGGTCGTTCGGGCCCTCATTCGGCGGGTCGCCCCAAAGCGGAACGGGGCGCACAAGGTCGCCCTTGATGCCGCAGCCAGCAAGGGCGGTTAGCGAGATAACAAGAAGCAGGACTTTACGCATGGGACGGACATTCTGACGGCGGGGCGGCGGGGTCAAGCTGGCGGATGCCTTGTGATCATGACGCGATGGCAACAGTTTTTCACATGAACGAACTGCGGCGGCTTGCGAAAGCGCACGCGTTTGGATGATCGCTAGCAGACAGCGCGCCAGCGACCGGACAGGCAGCACAAGTGAGACACGACAATCAAGCGCGGTTCTGCCTGCGGGAGATCATGCTTCAGCAAGCAGGCTCGCCGCCCGGCGTGGGTAATCGTCCACGCGCGCCTTACCGTACGCGGCTGGGCAGCATCCTGCGGAGGGTGTCATCTTTCATGAAGTAGTGGTGGAACAAGGCTGCTGCTGCGTGCAGGCCGAGAAGGAAGTAGCCGATGGTTCCGCTCGTCTCGTGCAGCTCCTTGACCTGGTCGGCCAGCGCCTTGTCCGGGCTGGTGAGCGGCGGGAGGTTCAGGCCCCAGAACGGGATCGGATCGCCCTCGGCGCTGAGAACTGCCCAACCGGCAATCGGCATCGCAATCAGCCAAGCATATATTGCCAGGTGGGCCGCGATCGACAGGAGGTGAAGCATGCGCGGCGGCGGAGGTGTGATCGGCGGTGTCTTCCACACCAGGACGCGCAGGCCGATGCGGAGAAACGTGGCGGCGAGCACGCTGAGGCCGAGCGTGAAGTGCCAGGCCTTGAGGCCTTCGCGAATATCGCTGCCGCGCTCGAAGTTCGTCCGCAGCAGGATGCAGGCGTAGGCCGCAACCACCAGCAACAGGACAAGCCAGTGCAGAAGAATTGCGCTGTCTGGATAACGCTTCGGTGCCGCCGCATCGCTCATGGGGGAACTCCTGATGCGATGAACAACATGGCACAGATCGCCAGCGCCGCTTGATGTACATCAACCTTTCGGACGATGAGACTGCAGGTGAGAGGCGCTCGCGATCAGGGCTGGGGAGCTCTCACTCCAGCTTTGCCTTCCAGGTCGCTACCTGCTCGCGCACGCGTGTTGGCGCCGTGCCCCCATAGCTTTGGCGCGAGGCCACTGACGCATCGACCGTCAGCACAGCAAAGACCTTGTCGGTGATGCGCGGCTCGAGTTTCTGCAGCGTGGCGAGCGGCAGGTCTGGCAGCGCGATCCCTGCCGTCTCCGCGGCTTTCACGGCGGCTCCAGTGATGTGGTGGGCTTCGCGGAAGGGGATGTTGAGTTCGCGGACGAGCCAGTCGGCGAGGTCGGTTGCGGTGCTGAAACCGGATGAGGCGGAGGCGCGCATGCGCTCCTTGTTGGGCGTCATGGTGGCGATCATGCCGGTCATGGCTTGCAGGGAGAGATCGAGCGCGTCGAACGCATCGAACGTGGTCTGCTTGTCGTCCTGCATGTCCTTCGAATAGGCGAGCGGTAGGCCCTTCATGATCGTGAAGAGCTGGACCAGCGAGCCGATGGCGCGGCCGGATTTGGCGCGCACGAGTTCGGCAGCGTCCGGGTTGCGCTTCTGCGGCATGATGCTCGAGCCAGTGGACCAGGCGTCCGACATGCGCACGAAGCCGAACTGCGCGGACGACCAGATCACGATCTCCTCGGCGAGGCGCGAGAGGTGCTGGGCGCAGATCGCAATGGAGCTGAGCGCTTCGAGGGCGAAATCCCGGGCGCTGACGCAATCGAGCGAGTTCGCCATCGGACGGTCGAAGCCGAGCGCCCTGGCTGTCATGTGGCGATCGATCGGAAAGCCCGTGCCGGCGAGGGCTGCGGCGCCCAGCGGGCTTTCATTCATGCGCTGGATCGCATCGGCGAAGCGGCCGCGGTCGCGGTCGAACATTTCCACGTATGCCATCAGGTGGTGACCGAAGGTAACAGGCTGTGCGGTCTGGAGATGTGTGAAGCCCGGCATGACGGTGTCGGCATGCGTCTCGGCCTGCACAAGAAGCGTCTTCATCAGGGCGGTCAGCTGGTCGCGGCGGGTCTCACACGCGGATTTGACCCAGAGGCGGAAATCGACCGCGACCTGGTCATTTCGCGAGCGTGCGGTGTGCAGCCGGCCCGCGGGCTCGCCGATGATTTCCTTGAGGCGGGATTCCACGTTGAGGTGAATGTCTTCCAGCGCCTTGGAAAACTGGAACTTTCCTTCACGGATTTCCGCCAGGACCTGATCGAGGCCTTTCTGGATCGCGGAGGCGTCCCTCGCCGAGATCACGCCGGTCTTTGCCAGCATCTCCGCATGGGCTTTCGAACCAGCGATGTCCTGTGTCGCGAGGCGCTTGTCCACGTCGATGGACGCGTTTATCGCCTGCATGACTTGGTCGGGCATGGCCGAGAACCGGCCGCCCCACATCGTGTTGCTCTGGGAGCTTCCGCTTCCTGGGGTGTTGTTCTCGGGATTTTTCGTCATGAACCTGCGACCCGTCGTTTCAGCCGCGCTTCTCGCACTCTTTGCTGCGGCCTGCCAGCCGGCGGCCGAGCCGCCCGCGGCGTCTGATCCCGCCTCGGTTCCGGACCAGGCGGCGGCCCCGGCCGGCGACAGCCAGCTGGCTTCGTTCAAGACGGGTGAGTTCGAGCGGCTGGACCTTGAGTTCGGCCCATCGGAGGGCCTGTCGGCCCCGACCACGGCGTTCACCGATGAGGCCGGCGCGTCGCACACCTTCAAGCAGTTCGAGGGCAAGATCCTCGTCTATAACATCTGGGCGGAATGGTGCGGTCCGTGCGTGACTGAAATGCCGAGCCTTGCAAGGCTGCAGAAGGCGTTTGACGGCAAGGACGTCGCGGTCGTCCCGGTGGCTTACGGATACGGTCAGGGTGTCACGCGCGAGACAACGCTGGCGAAGTTCCGCGAGCTGGTGGGGCAGGACCTTCCCTTCTTCTTCGACGGGGAGCAGGTGCTCCAGTCCGAAGCCAAGACCGGCGCGTTGCCGGCCACCATCATCTACGACAAGACCGGCAAGGAAGTCGCCCGCCTCACAGTGCCTGCCGAGTGGGATTCGCCCCAGGCCGTGGCCATCGTGCAGGCGGTGCTGGACGGGAAGCGCTGAGGCAGACCCTGTGGCCGGTCACCCGGCTTCACTTCAGCGCGAGAACGGCTGGGCGCGACACCCCCGCGCCTTGTGGGGGTGCCGCGGATTAGGCATCACTCTGCGTAAGTCCAGTTACACAAATGACCGGCTGAAGCCGGCTTCCGGGAGAACGACCATGATCAGGATGCGCCATGTTTCTCTGGCGGTCATGACGGCCGCCTTGGCCTTCAGCGGCGCGGCATTCGCCCAGACCCAGTCGGCGATGCCGGTTGCTGCCGCAGGGGCCACCGGCCCCGAGGTCGACAAGGCGGCGATCAACGCCCCCACTGTCGAGCCTGGCTATGTCGTTCCGCGTCTCAAGATCGGCCAGCCCGACCTGCAGGGCGTCTGGAGCAATGCGTCCAACACCACCATGCGCCGTCCGGGCGCGATGAAGAATCTGGTGATGTCCGAAGCCGAGAACGAGAAGGCGCGCGACACCAACCCTTCGAACATCCGGCAGAGGACAGACGACAACCAGAAGATCTCTGATGGCCTGCTCGATGGCAAGGATCTCGCTTCGGGCCGGGGCTATAACGCATTCTGGATCGATCCGGGCACCAGCTACGCAAACGTCAAGGGTACGTGGCGCACGTCGTGGATCGTCGAGCCCGCCAACGGGCAGGTGCCCACCAAGGCAGGCGTGAGCGGCGGCGGTTACGGCCCGCGGCTTGGCAATGGCTATGACCATCCTGAAGAGCGCAACCTCAACGAGCGCTGCATCATTCTCGGCACGTCCGGCCCGCCGATCGGGAACTACCTGTACAACAACAACCTGCGGATCGTTCAGTCGCCGAACCACGTCGTGATCGAATCCGAGATGATCCATGATGCCCGCATCATCCCGCTGAACGCAGAGCACCGCCCCAAGGAACTCGCGGCGTGGATGGGTGACTCGATCGGCTGGTGGGAGGGCGACACCCTTGTCATCGAGACCATCAACATGACCCGCGGAGGGTCGACGGTTCAGGTCTCGCCGTCGGGCAAGATCATCGAGCGCTTCACCCGCTACAACGACAAGCAGGTCTTCTATGAGTTCGAGGTGCACGACCCGCAGCTCTACACTCAGGTCTGGAAGGGACAGATGTCCTTGAACCACCAGCCGTCGATGTATGAGTACGCCTGCCACGAGGGCAATCACGGCCTCCTCGGCATCCTCGAAGGTGGCCGTGTCGCCGACAAGCAAGGCCGCAACATCAGCGAGGACGGCGACCGCGAGGAATAGTCTCTCCTGCGGAGCAAATTCAGAGCGCCGTTGCGGAGACGCAGCGGCGCTTTTTGATTCCTGCCGTCCGCGCAGTGCGGCGCCTCATGTCGCGCCCGTGCCGACGATTTGCTCTTATGAGATGCGAGCAGACGAGGCTGTTTCATAGGTCGTGTAATTGTCCGCGTGCCTCCAGGCTGGGCACACCCGCGCGATGATGCGGGTGATGACATCGACGGCGGGCTGCCCGAACCGCTCGACCGCCGGTCTGAAAGTGCAAGGACGGCGTTTCAGATCTATCGACACGTGAGCGCAGGCTCGCCCGTCTCCCCCGTCTTTGCGACGCTGAGCGACATGAAGGCCTGGCTGATCGATCAGGGCCAGGCGGCCGACGCGATCGATTCGTTTGTGGATTGGGGCTTTGCGCCGCCCACTGTCGCATCGGTGAACGGCGTCGATGGGGGCATGCAAGGCCTGGATCGCGCTGTTCGCAAGACGAAGTGATGGCCGTGGTTCCGGACGCGCGAAAGCTGACGCCGCCGCACGTCACCGTGAGAGCGCCTGGACAAGCCTTGGGCAGCGCTTGTCCTGAAGGGCTGAATTCGGCATGTTTCCGCGAAGCAACAGCATGATCGGCAAAAGCCGGCGGCCCGGGAGGACCACATGATCAAATTGCGCCACATCTCGCTGGCGGCTATCGCCGCCGTGCTCATTGCAGCGCCGGGCATGGCCTCGGCGCAGGACACCAATGGCAGGGTCTTTATCCCGAACCAGAAGCCCGCGAGGGAAGGCGACCGGATGGCGGCGGGCTATCTCGCGCCGCGTCTGTCGTTCGGTCAGCCGGACCTGCAGGGCGTCTGGTCGAATGCCTCGAACACGCGTCTCACACGGCCAGCCACGATGAAGTCGCTGGTCATGACCGACGAGGAAGAAGCCAAGGCCCGCGCCGCCAATCCCTCCAATATCCGCCAGCAGACCGATGACAACCAGAAGACCGAAGACGGACTGCTCGACGGCAAGGATCTCGCGGCTGGCCGTGGCTATAACGCATTCTGGATCGATCCGGGCACGACCTACGCCAATGTGAAGGGAACGTGGCGCTCGTCGTGGATCGTCGATCCGCCGAGCGGGCAGGTGCCGTTCTCCGACGACGGTCGCAAGCTTCTGGCCTCGATGCGCGGCTCGCGCGGGCGCGGATCGGGCTATGACAATCCGGAAGAGCGCGGCGCGGGCGAGCGCTGTATCGTCGGATTCGGCGGCTCGGGCGGTCCTCCTATGATGAACGTGCTCTACAACAACAATTACCAGATCATCCAGAGCCCGGACCATGTGGTGATCGTCGTCGAGATGAACCACGATGCGCGCGTGATCCCGCTCAACGCGAAGCACAAGCCGGCGGCGCTGAACAAGTATCTCGGCGACTCGATTGGCTGGTGGGAAGGCGACACGCTGGTGGTCGAGACCATCAACATCAATCCTGAAGGCGGCGGGCAGGCGCAGGTGACGCCGGACGGCAAGATCATCGAGCGCTTCACGCGCTATTCCGACAGCCAGGTGCTGTACGAGTTCGAGGTCCACGACCCGGCGCTCTATACCCAGGTCTGGAAAGGCGAGGTTGGTCTGAACCGCGTCAACGAACAGGTCTACGAATACGCCTGCCACGAGGGCAATCATGGCCTGCTGGGTATTCTCGAGGGTGGTCGCGCTGCTGACCGCGCAGGCAAGGACATCCGCGAGGCTGGCGATCGCGACGAGGGCTAAGCCGCTCTCCATGCAAAGAGCAACGCCGCTGTCGCAGGGCAGCGGCGTTTTCTTTTGCCCAAACAGAAAGAGGGCGGCGGATTGCTCCGCCGCCCTCTCCATTCAGGCTTGTTGTCTCTGGCTTAGAAAGACTTCGAGAGGTCGATGAAGTAGGTCCGGCCGTAGATGTCGTACTGGCTTTCGATGACAGCGTTGCCGAGGCGCAGGTAGCCTGCGTTGCTCGACGTCTGCGGGGGCTCTTCGTCGAGGACGTTACGCACGCCGAAGCGGGCGTTGAGACCAAGGTCTGCGAAGTCATAGCCGACCGACAGGGTGTGGTAGAAGCGCGGCGGCGTCGACAGCACATAGTTCACCGGCTCGCCCAGGAAGGTGTAGGGCTGCGTCGGGTTGGCTTCGGTGAAGTCGTCGAGGTTCGAGGTGGCGTCGACATAGCGAACGCCCCAGAACACCGACAGCGGACCAGCCGAGTAGGCGGTGTTGAGGTTGGCAACCCATGGAGGTTGGCCTGCCTCTCCGTTGTTGTCCTCGAACGGGCTGCCCGGCAGAAGCTGTTCGCCGGCCTCAAGCTGGCGCGCAGCGCGAAGCGTGAAGTCGAGATCGCCAAACTGCGTTTCCAGACCGTAGTGAACCTCAACGTCAACGCCGCGCGACGTCTGCGAAGCGATGTTCAGGAAGTTGTTGAACAGTTCGGTGATCCTGCCGGGAATAGTTGGTCCGCCCGGCTGCTCGCGCGAGAAGAGGTTGCACAGCGGATCAGTCGGGAAGTTCAGCGAGTCGTAGCAGTTACGGACGATATAGGCGTTCGTGACGCGGCTGACCTGATCTTCAACGACGATGTCGAAATAATCGACGGAGATCTGGAAGTCGCCGAGGAATTCCGGGTCCCAGATCACGCCGAGCGAGCGAGATTCCGAGGTTTCCGCGGTGAGCGTGCCGAAACCGCCGCTGGTGTAGACGGTTGCCTGGATGCCGCCCGTCGACAGTTGCGTCGGTCCGATCCCGCCCGGGAATTTGGGGTCGTTCCGGCAGTTGTCGGCCATGCGCTGCGTGATTGTGCCAGCCGCGAGTTTTGGCCCCCACTGAGCGCAGGGGTCGCCCGCCTGTGCGAACAGGCTGGTCTGCTGGGCGAGATAGAGTTCGTAGAGGCCCGGGGCGCGGAACGACGTGCCCTGGCTACCGCGAACGCGCAGCTCGTCTGTGATGGCCCAGCTGAGTCCGGCCTTCCAGGTTGAGTCGCCGCCGTAGGAGGCGACGTCCGTGTAGCGTCCTGACAGCGAAAGGGTCACCTGCTCAGCCAGCGGCATATCCTTGAAGATAGGCACCTGGAATTCGAAGTACCCGGCGCGGGTATCGTCGTTGCCGGTGGTGATGCCGCGACGCACCGGGCCGCCATTCCAGATTTCGCGGTCCAGGTATGCTTGGTCCGGCTTATCGAGGATGCTGTCGTCCTGGTAAAGGAAGCCGAACACCGCGCTCAGGTCTCCGGCAGGCAGCGGGGCGAGGGCGCCCGTGATGTAGCCCTCGACCGTTGTCTGCTCGTAGACGGTGCGGCTGTTGGCGTAGCCGTGGAGGAAGGCCTGCTCTTCGGGCGTGAGAATCCCGTAGTTCAGGTTGGGCGCGTACCAGTTGATGTCGACGCACGGTATTTTGCGATAGCGTGTGATGCCAAGGCCAGCACCGTTGTCCACGTTGGCGCAGAAGTCAGTTCGCGATTCATAGTCGGTGATCGCGTCGACAAAGCTGACTTGCTCCTTGCGGGAGCCGTCCGAGCGCGAGAATTGCGCCGAAAGGTCGAACGTCCAGCCCGGCATCGGGAAGCCGACATCGCCGCTCAGACCAGCGACGAGGCGCACGTAGTCGATACCAACCGTCTCGTCCGCCCAGTCGCTGATCGCCGTCGGGCTGTGCAGCACGTAGTAGTATTCGTCCTCCTCCAAATCGTCGCGCAGCGTCCAGCCGGCCTGCTCAGCAATCGGGTCGCCGATGACGTCGGTGCCAAAGCCGCGATACTGGTACTGGAAGGTGTAAATCTGGTCGTAGCTGTCGTTCTTGGTCGTGCGGCGGTTCAGCAGGATTTCGCCATAGGCCTTGATATTGTCGGTGATGTCGTACTCGCCCTCTGCGACGATCGACATGCGCTCGATGCTCGGCGAAAGCGT
>CAIMMO010000194.1 GCA_903842595.1 uncultured Alphaproteobacteria bacterium | reverse complement strand
TGTGCGGGTTCAGCACCGGCGCTGACCTTTTCGCCACAATTTCCTCGCCATCGATCAAAGAGCGGATGTCGGTTGGTTTGAAAGTCTTGAGCATCGGTTCCGCCTAGAGAGCCAAGAATCCGCCATCGACCCGCAGATCAGCGCCGGTCATGTAAGAGGACGCATCCGACATCAGGAACACCATCGGTCCGGCATAGTCAGAAGCTTCAGCCATGCCATGCAGATTGTCCTTGCCGGTGCGGCGCAGCGGAATTTTCCTTGCGTAATTCTGCAGGAATTGCGGATCCTGATTGTTGAACACGCCAGCAAATGTGACGGCATTGGCGCGCACGCCCTTCGGCCCCCAATAGACCGCGATGTAGCGCGTGAGATTGTAGAGCGCGGATTTCGAGGCGGAGTAGGCGACCGGCTTGAAGAAGATTTCGCCACGGTCACGGCGATACTGGTAGAGACCCTGGTCGGGCGACACCGAGCCGTAGATCGACGCGACGTTGACGATGGATCCCCGGCCGGCGTCCGCCATCGGCTTGCCGAACACCTGGCAGCACTGGAAGACGCCCTTGGCGTTGACGTCCATCACCTTGTCCCACGAGCTCTCGGGATAATCCTCGAACGGGCCGGTCTCGGCGGCAGAGGAATCAGGCGGGCTGTCAAGCGCGGCGTTGTTGATGAGGCCGTGCGGGGCGCCAAACAGTTTGACGATCTCCGCACGGGCGTCTTCAAGCGAGCCGCGGATGGTTACGTCCGCCTTCACCACCTCGATTTTTGCGGCGGCGTGGCCAAAGCGGGCTTTCGTTAGGGCGTCATCGGGGCGCGGTTCGATCACGGCGACAGTCGCGCCAGCGTCGACCAGCGCCAGTGTGACCACGCGACCGATCTGGCCATAGCCGCCAGTGACGATGATGGTTTTGCCGTCGAGGCTAAAAAGGTTGGTGCTCATGAGGCTTGTTTGCCCCAGCCGAGCGGCGGTGTCACGCCCTCCCGCGGGCCTCATAGACGGCGTGACCAAACAAAGGTTCGCCCGATGTGATCGAGACAGTCTGCGTCCTGAAGCCGGCCAGATCAAAGCCCAGCCGGTCCAGCTCGCGGTGCACGTCGTTGAACAGTGCCTGCCCCGCATAGAGCGGCCGGAACGTCATTTCCACCAGGACCAGCCGCGCCTCCGACATCACGCGCGCACCACCCCGCAGGATTTCGAGCTCGGCACCCTGGGCGTCGATCTTGATGAGCGCTTCCGCCACGGGCGCCAAGAGATCATCGAGACGGCGAACGGGGACGCTGATTTCATTGACCGTTGCGACCTGCGGATACTCCGCCTTGCACAGGTCCGTCAGCGGCAGCAGCGATGAGGCCGCGTCGGCTGCGGAGACGTAGAAAGTCGCTTCGCCCGCCTTGTCCGACAGCGCAACAGAATGCGTTTCATAGCCGCGCGCCAGCAGCTGCTCCCGGCGGCGCGGCAGCGGTTCGATTGCGATGACGCGCTGGCAGGCGAATGTCCGGGACAGATAGCCCGCGAAAGCGCCGTCGTTCGCGCCAATGTCGATGATCGCCTCTATGCGCGTTCGCGCGGCAATCGTACGCAAGTCAAACAGGTCTGCCATGTTGCCGTTCCTGTTTCAGAGAGAGCCAGTCGAGACAAACTGACCACTCAACTTGGCATAGCGGGCGTTTGCCTCAAGCCGTGGGCTACGCCAAGATGGTGGCTCGGACGGAGGCTGGAAACTGACCTGTTTTTCTTTTCATGTCCCCAAAACGGGAGGAACCAGCATCAAGCGAGTGCTTGAGGCCTGGTTCAGGACGAAACGCGACGAAGACATTGCCCCGGCTGAGCTGAGACGACTAGAACAAGAGCAGCCGGATGATCTCTGCATCCACGGCCATTTTTCCGGCACCCTGCTCTCACGGGGAGACGCCTTGCTTGCCCGCTATCCGTGGATCATGGGTAACCGCAACGCTTTCGTCCTCACGCTGTTTCGTGATCCCGTGGAGCACGCGATGTCGTACTACTATCATGAGCGGGCTGCAGGGCGCGTGCAGCTGCCGCTGATCGAATTTCTCAAAACGCCTCATGCTTTTGCCCTCAGCAAGGCGCTCGAGGTGAATACGCGTGAGCAGATTGATCGCGCAATCAAGAGCTTCGCTTTCATCGGCGTCACGGAGGAGCTGCAAAGGAGTGCGGATTTGCTGGCAGAGATCATTGGCAAGCCGCGCCAGGAGGTTCCGAGAGAAAAGCTTGGCGAACGAGACGGCCAGGTGCTGGCGCTTTCCGCCGCAGAACGGCGAGCAGTAGAGTCGCTGTATCCCATGGAGTGTGAGCTATACGCGCGCGCGCGAGACGCCCTGTTCGAACACAAGCCTGTTTCCTGGGAGCCGGAGAAGCAGTTCACGTATCTGCGTGATCGCTACGCCGTCAAATCTTCGGTGAGTTCATCGGTGGGCGTCGGCGAGCGTCCGACCGCAGAGATCGTACATTTCACAGCTCACGGTGTGGATGGAGTTGAGCGTGGGCGATTTGATTGCCGCGAGGCGATCGGGCTCACAGTGGAATTCGAGGTGCGCGACGCGCTGAAGGTTGTCGAGCCGGCCTTTCGCGTAACACGCCAGGGGCACACCATATTCGTCATCGCCTATGTTCCCGAAGAAGGCTCTCCTGCGCAATTTCCGCAGGGGCGACATCGCGCGACCGTCTGGATTCCTGGAAATCTTCTAAATCCGGGACCCTTCGAGATCACTTCGAATCTCGCGACGCCCTGGCCAGTTGAACGATTCGATCAGACGGTAGATCCCATCGTACTCGACATAACGGAGGCCCAAGACGGCGAGACGACGGCGCGCGGCGCTTGGCGCACGGCGTTTCCCGGCGGCGTTCGTCCGCTGCTGAGGTGGACGTCGTCCTAGTACCCGGAATCACAGTTGGCTGATACGGCGGTTTTTGAACCGACGTTGGCGAACCTTGGCCTTAGTCCAGACGAAGGGCACGGCGTTTTCGTT